>CAIPGK010000241.1 GCA_903864575.1 uncultured Chloroflexota bacterium | reverse complement strand
GTCCGGGCCGCCGAAAGGCCGTTTCTCCGGGCTTCGGTCGATCGAGGGGACCCGCGCCTTTCCGGCGTTGCTCCTGACCCCGATCCTGATCTTTTTCATCATCTGGAACGTCATTCCCCTCATCTGGCTGCTGGGCGTCAGCTTCTATCAATACAAGGTCACCTCCGCCCGCGCACCGAAATTTGTCGGCTTCGACAACTTCCTCGACCTCTGGAAAAGTTCAGAGACCTGGGGCCTGCTCGGCCGCACCCTCTCCTTCATGGTGCTCACGGTCGGCATTGCCACCATTCTCGGCGTCCTACTCGGCCTCCTGTTCTGGGGCAGCGCCGGAATGCCGGGCCGCCGACTCGCGCTGACGCTGCTCTTCTCCCCTATGGTCCTGCCCCCGGTCGCCGTGGGCACCTTCTACCGGCTCATCTTCGAGCCGCAGTTCGGCATCGCCAACCACATCACCGACGCCTTGTTCGGCAAGCGGTTCGACTTCCTCGGCAACAAGGACCTGGCCTTCGGCTCGGTCGTCGCCGTCGATGTCTGGATGTGGACGCCCTTCATGATCCTGATGACCCTCGCCGCGCTCGGATCCGTGCCAAAGGCCGAACTCGAGGCCGCCGAGGTCGACCGCATGCCGTGGCTGAAGCGCCTCTGGTACGTGGTTCTCCCCCATGGCAAATTCATCCTGATGCTGGGCATCCTGCTCAGGACCATCGACGCCTTCAAGACGACCGATCTCCCCTACCTGATGACCAACGGCGGCCCGGGCAACAAGACCGAGTTCGTCGGACTCTCCCTCTACCGAACCGGTTTCGAGGCCTTCCAGATGGGCGATGCCTCGTCCCTGGCGATTGTCACCCTGCTGGTTGCGATCGCCTTCGCATCGATCTACCTCTATGTCCTCAACTACCGTGAGATGAAGGCGGCCCTGCAATGAGCGAGCAGAAGACCTGGAAGCAGCGCGGCTATTACCTCCTGCTCTGGATCGTGGCGCTGATTTTCTTCGCGCCCGTGTTCTGGATCTTCCTGGCCGCGTTCAAGACCGCTGGCGACCTCATCTCGCCCGAGTTCAAGTTCTTCTTCACGCCGACGCTGGACAACATCAGGAACATTTTCCAGACCCCGAACTTCTGGTCCTACTTCGGCATGAGCTTCATCCTCTCCATCGGCGCGGTTCTGATTGCGCTGGTCGTTTCATTCCTCGCGGCCTACTCCTTCTCGCGCTACAAGCCGACCGGCACGAACTTCATCATGTTCCTGCTGCTTTCAGTTCGCATGGTCCCGGCCTCGGCGGTCGTCGTGCCGGTCTTCCTCATGTATTCCGCGGTCGGCGCGCTCAAGACCCTGCCGGGGATGCTCCTCTTCTACGCCATGTTCTGCATTCCCTTCTCGCTCTGGATCCTGAAGGGCTTCCTCGACGGTGTTTCGCTCCGGTTCGATGAAACGGCTCTCGTCAACGGCGGCTCCCGCATGCACGTCATCACCAAGGTGGTGCTGCCTCAGGTGAAGCCGGGTCTCGTCGCTGCCGCAATCTTCAACCTGATCTTCGTCTGGAACGAATTCCTCTTCAACTACATTCTCGGCGGCAACGGCAGCACCATGATCCCGGTGCTCCTCGCCACCGGCGTCAAGCAGGGCGGCATGACCGACTGGAGCTTCATCGCTTCCCTCAGCTTCATCTACGTGCTCCCGCCGATCATCATGATCTACATCTTCCAGAAGTACCTGCTGGTCGGCATGACCTTCGGCACCGTCCGCGGCGAGGTGTAGGCCATGAAGAACGTCGATACCGTCGATCCATTGATCGAAGTCGCAACCGACGAGGGCCGGATGCTGCAAGTCGGCGACCTGCTGCTTCCCGAGCATGGCGCAAGCGCCTACATCGAGGGGCCCGTCAGGATGCCCTTCGCCGCGCGCTTCCAGGGCATCCTGATCGTGCTCCTCCTGATTGGCATGGTCCTTGTCGGCCAGCAGTTCTCCAAGCCGCTCTACCAGTTCGGCCTGCCCTTCCTGGTGGTCTTCGCCTTCGCACAGATCGCTTTCGGCAACATCCCTCCGACGTCCGGCTTCAGGAAGTCGATGGGGCTGTTCCTGCTCACCTGGGCGATCATCGCCGCGCTGATCCTGTTCAGCGTCAAGATCGCGCCAACCCTCATCGGGTTGGGGCGCAAGGGATAGTGCCGTGACCGCCTCCCAGCCCGTCCTCCGCTTCCGCGACATTCACAAGACCTACGGGCGCACCGAGGTTCTGCGCGGGGTCGATCTGGCTATCCAGCCGGGCGACTTCATGGTCATGTACGGCTCGCCGGCTGCCGGCAAGTCCGTGCTGATGCGCATCCTCATGGGTCTCGAAAAGGCCGACAGCGGCTCCATTCAATTGCGCGGGGAAGATGTCACCAACGCTCCTGCCGCTGATCGCAGCATCGGATACGTACCGCAGTCGTTCGCGCTCTATCCCCACATCAGCGTCCGTGACAACATCGGGTACCCGCTGCAGCTCGCCGGGCTCTCCGGACCGGAGGCGATGCCGATCATCGAGCGTTCCGCCGAAATGCTCCGCATCACCGAGCACCTCGACAAGCGCCCGGATCAGCTTTCCGGCGGACAGAAGCAGCGCGTGGCGATCGCCCGCGGCATCGCCAAGCAGTCTGACCTGTACGTGCTCGATGACCCACTCGCCGGTCTCGACTTCAAGTTGCGCGAGCAACTTGTCGAAGATCTCCGCACCCTCAAGAGCGAAACGCGGGCGACCTTTCTCTACACCACCTCCGACATCGTCGAAGCGATGACCCTTGCCGACACCCTCGCGGTGCTCGACCGCGGCGCCGTCGTCGAGAGCGGCAATCCCGCCGGGATGTACGACGCCCCGGCAAATGTCCGCACGATGGCGTTGGTCGGGTTCCCTCCGGCCAACTTCCTGCTCGGTTCGGTCAGCATCCTCAACGGACAGACGGTGCTGGAGACTCCGCTTTTCGAGTCCGCCGTGGAGCTCACCATGCCAATCGATGGGCAGGTCGTCGTCGGCATTCGCCCCGAGAAGGTCCGCGTCAGTTCCGGCGCGCACAAGGGGGAGGGATTCTCCCTTCCGGCCCGCATCCTGCTCCGGGAAGACCTCGGCGGCGAGGAGATCGTCTACCTCCAGACCGGAGGACAGACCCTGACGTCGGTCGACCGCCACACCCTCGGCCACAACGACGTCAGCGACGTCATCGTCCACATTCACCCATCCGATCTCGCCCTGTTCGATCCGCGCGGCGGCGCCCGGGTCGGCCGCGGCAGCGACAGGGGGCAGGCCCGCCATGGCTGACGTTCGCGTCGAGAATCTCCGCAAGACCTACGGCTCGATGAATGCCGTGGACGACGTCAACTTCTCGTTCCCGGAATCGTCGGTGACCTGCCTGCTCGGTCCATCCGGCTGCGGCAAGACCACCTTGATGCGCATCATCGCGGGCCTCGAAAAGCCGACCGCCGGAGACGTCTACTTCGGTGACCGCAAGGTGACGGACCTGCCGCCGAGCAAGCGCGAAATCGGCATGGTGTTCCAGTACCCGGTCGTCTACAAGGGCATCACGGTCCGCCAGAATATCGAACTGCCGCTCAAATCGGAAAAGATCTCCGCGCCCGAGCGCACACGGCGGGTCAACGAGGTCATCGAGATGCTCACCCTCGGCCCGGTGGCCGACAAGGATGTGTCCCGGCTGGACAACGGCACGCGACAAAAGGTGTCGGTGGCGCGCGAAGTCGCGCGGCAGCCGCGCATCATCCTCTTTGACGAGCCGATCACAAACGTCGACGCCACCGCGAAACTGCAATTGAAGCGCGCCTTCAAGGAAGTCACCCGCCGCCTCAGCCAGACCATTGTCTACGTCACGCACGACCAGACCGAGGCGATGACCCTCGCGGACCAGATCGCCCTCATGCGCGACGGCCGGATCGTTCAGTGCGACGCTCCGCGCGAGCTGTACAACCGCCCGGAGGATCGCTTCGGCGGATGGTTCCTCGGCAATCCCGGGATGAATTTCTTCGATGCCGAGTTCGCTGGCGACAACCGCTTTCTTACGCTCGTCTCTCCCCTCTTCCCGTCCCCTGTCGCCGTCGAGGGCGCAGGCCTCAGCGCTGGTCCGGTCACGCTCGGTATCCGCCCTGAACAGATTCTCGCCAACCACGAACGTTTCGATGGCGCGATACCCGCCGGACTCGACCGCAAGTCGATCCAGATCGGCGGCCAGTATCTGCTCACGCTGCGGGTCGAGGGCCTTGGCGCAACACCCTTCAAGGCAAAGGTCGGGCACGAATCCGGATCTCGTCTTCCTGACACTGGCCGCATCTGGATCCGGTTGCCGCTCGAACGGGTAACACTGTTTGGCGCGGATGGAGTCCGGTTGCCAGCCCGCTTCCCGGCCGCCGCCGCGGTCGGGGTCTGAGTATAGCGATTCCCGACCCGTCGACCCCGAATCCGCGCAGGAGCCCCACCGTGTCATCGCGCCCGATCTATTTCGGCACCAATTTCAAGATGCACCAGACCCCGGATGAATCCGCGGCGTTTTATCGCGCGCTCGCCGCGGTCGCGCCGCGCGAACCCGGCGTTCAGCTTTTCATGATCCCCCCGGCGACCTCGCTCGCCGCCGTCGCTGCCGAGGCGAAAGCCGATCCTGCCCGGATCTGGGTCGGAGCGCAGAACATGCATTGGGCCGCGCAGGGCGCCTACACGGGCGAAATCTCCGCCACGATGCTCACCGCGCTCGGTGTCGATCTCGTCCTCCTCGGTCATGCCGAACGGCGAGGCATGTTTCACGAGCGCGATGAGGATCTCAATCGCAAGGTCCTCGCGGCGACTGACGCCGGGCTGCGGGTGCTCCTGTGTGTCGGCGAGACCGCCGACGAGCGGCGGTACGGTGTCAGCGACGAAACGGTGCTCAAGCAGCTCAAGATCGGGCTTCATGGTCTCGACGGCTCTCGAGCAGGGCAGGTGCTGATCGGCTACGAGCCGGTCTGGTCCATCGGCGAAGGCGGCATCCCGGCCAGCCCGGAGGATGTCGCGCCAGTCGCCGCCACCTTGCGCTCCGCGCTCTCGCGCCTCTTTGGCGCTGCTGGTGAGCAGATTCCCGTCCTCTACGGTGGCAGCGTCAATCCGGACAATGCCGGAGCCTTCGTCGGCGTCGACGGCATCGACGGCTGTTTCGTCGGCCGCTCCGCGTGGACGGTCGACGGCTACCGCGCCACGCTCGCCGCATGTCTGGAAGGCCGATAGCCGGAGCGGACCATTTGTCCTGGTACCCAGCAATGTATTGTCCCGGTCCAGCCGGCAACACCCGGCATCACTTCCTCGATACCTGATCCCCGCACCCCGGAGCTCCACCATGGCTGACGTCGTTTCCCTCGGCATCCACATTCTCGATGTTCTCGGACGCCCGGTTCACCGCATCCCGCCCAGGCAGGATGTCGACCTGCTGGAGGAAATCCGGCTCACCGTCGCCGGAACCGCCGCCGGAACCAGCGTCGACCTCGCCAAGCTCGGCGCGAGCGTGCTCGCCATGGGCGCCCTCGGCGAGGACGCGGCGGGCAACTTCATCGTCGACACGATGAACCGCTACGGGATCGACACCTCGGGCCTGCGCCGCAAGTCCGGCGTACAGACCAGCGCGACAATGCTTCCCATCCGGCCGAACGGCGAACGGCCGGCGCTGCATGTCCTCGGCGCAAATGCCGAGCTTACGCTCGATGACATCGACTGGGACGCGATCGCGAACGCCCGACATCTCCACTTTGGCGGGACCTACCTGATGCCGAAACTGGATGGTGAGCCGACGGCGCGCATCCTGAAGTTCGCCCGTGACCACGGCGTCCCAACGACCCTCGACCTCATCGCCATCAACCGTCCCGACCTGCTCGAGGTCATCGAGCCCGTTCTCCCCTCCATCGACTATTTCATGCCCGGTCTCGAAGAAGCCCGCATGATTTCCGGGCTTCAGGACCGCGCCGAGGTGATCCGTTTCTTCCTCGACAAGGGCGTGCGCAACACCGTATTCAAGATGGGCGAGGAAGGAAGCTCGATCGCCTCGCAAGGCGCCCACGGCGCGTTGGTGGAGACACGGCTCCCGGCCTTCGAGACAACCATCGTCGACTCAACCGGTTGCGGCGACTCCTACTGTGCCGGCTTCATCGTCGGGTTGCTCAAAGGCTGGGATCTGGCGGAATGCGGCCGCCTTGGCAGCGCGTGCGGCGCGCTCGTCATTACCGGTCTTGGCTCGGATGCCGGCATCGTCGATCTCGACCAGACCATCGCGTTCATGAACTCGGCCCGAACCCTCCCCTTGGGCGCGTAACCCGGAATTCCCTGATAAAGACGGCTTCGCGCATGAGCGCATATACTGACCGCGTCGAAAAGCCGCCACTCACACATCCTTCGGGACACGGTGAACCCGGCGCGATGCTCCCACCAATGGATTGATCCACATGGTCTGCCCAGCTTGCAATGCTCCCGCGCCGGATGGCGCACGCTTTTGCCCCGCCTGCGGCGCACGCACGGTCGACGGCGTGCTGCCTCCAATTCGACGGCGCCGGGTGGTGGTCACGGGAATGGGCGCAATCACGTCGCTCGCTCCGACCGCCGAGGAGACGTGGCAGCGTATCGTCGCCGGAGAAACGGGCATCCGCGCCGCGGCCAACCTCGACGACGGCCCACACGCTTGCCTCGTGCGCGGGGATGTCGACGTGTCGCGAGTGCCGCAGCGTGTCCTCACCGGCAAGGTCGCGCGGAACGCCTCCCGGTTCACCCTTTGGGTTGCCGAGGCCGCCGCGGAAGCGCTCATTCAGGCTGGCTTGATCGGCGAGGACCTCGAACCCCTCGCCGACCTGTCCGAGGCCGGGGCCGTGGTAGGCACCTGCATGGGCGGCACGCAGGATGACTACCTCGCCGCGTGGGACAGATATCAGGCGCAGGGTGAAGCGCGCGTCGCGCCACATCTGCACGTAATGTTTCCCCACAACCTCGCCGCGTACAACATCCAGGCTCGCTGGGGCATGGGCGGTCCAAGCCTGACGCTGGCAACTGCCTGCGCGACTGGCGCCCAGACTATCGGCGAGGCGTTCCGCGAAGTCCAGATGGGCTATGCGCCCGTGATGGTGGCAGGGGCGGTCGAATCAACCTCCCATCCAATGTGGGTCGCCGGATTCGCCGCCATGCGCGCCCTGCCGACCGACAGCAACGACGACCCGGACAAGGCGAGCCGTCCGTTCGACGCCTCGCGGGCCGGGTTCGTTCTCGGCGAGGGAGCTGCCGCGCTCGTGCTCGAGTCGCTCGAACATGCGCAGGCGCGCGGCGCGACAATCCTCGCTGAGATCCTCGGCTTCGCCACCTCCAACGACGCCTACCACCCCATTGCACCGATTCCGGAAGGCACGGGCGCAGCCCGCGCCATTCACGGCGCCCTGGCGGATGCCGGTCTGTCGCCGGACGAGGTCGATCACGTGAACGCCCACGCCGCATCGACTCCTGCCGGGGATGCCGCCGAAGCCGCCGCCATCCGCCTCGTCTTCGGCGAGCGCGCGGACTCGATTCCGGTCACTTCCATCAAGGGGGCTGTCGGGCACTGCATGGGTGCATCCGGCGCGATCGAGACGATGGTCGCTGTGCGAACCCTGACCGACCAACTGATCCCACCAACGCGAAACTACCGCAATCCGGATCCGGCGATCGCCCTCGACATCGTGCATGGCGAGGCGCGCCCGGCTGAGGTGAATGTCATCTCCAAGCACTCCTTCGGTCTTGGCGGCCAGAACGCCTGCCTGATCGTCGGCCGCTACCGGGACTGACCCTCCGGACATCGCGCGCGGACGCCCCGGAGCGATCGCTCCGGGGCGTTTGCTTCGCTGGAGGAATGCCCGTAAACCTACACGCGCGCGCGCGCCGAATCATGGGAGATCATCAACCCGCTCTGGTCCACGCACTCGAAATCGTTTCCGGTAATGCCTCCGCTCTGCTGGAGGGCAACCAGTGCGTCGATGTTCCAGCGCTCGTCAGGCGCTCCCGACAGGAACCACGGCGAGCCGATATCCGCGATCATCATGCCGTACTCCTTCAGCGCGGTCAGGATCACGCGGACTTCCGGTGAGAACCGGCTGATGTCGACCCCGGCCTTCAGCCGGAATCGATGGCCCATCGCGGGAATGGCGCTCGTCTCGTCGTTTTCCTCCATGTGCGTCGCCGGCCAGACATGCCCGGCGGCATCTTCCACCGTGAACCTCAACGCATGCGCGATCCTGCCACGCGCGACCTCCTCGTAGCGCACGAGACCGGGCAGCAACGCCATGCCGGACGCATCGACGCTGGTCCAGCCCTCCGGCCGCTGCTGGTATCCATTGAGGTCCCAGATGGCGCCGGAGCCCGCGGTCCAGCGGCCTTTCTTGCCGGGCCGGGCGTGATAGAGCTCGTAGAGCCGGCAGCGGTCGGTGTCCACAACCAGCACGTGGCGGTCGCCGCTGCCGCAGCTTCCCGCCTCGACCAACGCATCGGGCGGAATGTAGTACGGGCCGGCATCGCTCTCATCGCCGTACTCGTTGAAGCGAACCCGGGTCTTCTTCAGCGCTCCGCGCTTGACCGTCATCGGGATGCCGATCGGCTTGCCATCCCAAAGCCCGGAACCGAAATCCGGGTGCAGCGGTTCCCAGCGCCCGATCGTATCCACATACTGGTCAGACCGCGCGTGGACCGGCAAGCTGTCAACCCGGACATTCCAGATGTGATCGGCAGGGAACATCCGGCACGATGCCGGAAACGCCGGACAGTTCGCCCCGCAAAGCGGCACGCACTGTCCGCCGCACTGATAGCACGCTGCTGCCTCGGCTCGCTCCGGGATCATGCCCCTGAAGCCGGCGAGCGCCACCGCTGCGGCCGCGGAATCCCGCAGGGCCTGCCGGCGGGTCAACGTTGCGAGCGAACGGGTGAAACGATCGAACCGGGTCTCATCCACGGCGGACTCCTGTCACGGTGCGTCATCGCGCGGCATCGACGGTCTGATCGATGCCGCCGGCGCCACCGGCTGTCGTTTCCCTCTCTCGCACCATCATGCAACGCCCGCATTGATTGCACATCCCCAATAACGGCTACCCACTTTGATGGGCATCGCTCCTGTACACTCCCGATTGCGGCATGACGCGGTTGCCGCGAACAGTCTCCGGCGCCGCAAGCCGGCGGGAGAAGCGATGAGCGAACTGCCGTTCGTGCTGCTGGTCGAGGACGACGCCGCCAACCGTGGGCTCGCATCCCGCATTCTCGCGGCCTGCGGTCTCGATCACGCCATCGCCAATGACGGCCACGAGGCGCTCGAACGGATTGCCCGGCATCTGCCCGGACTGGTGCTGATGGATCTCTCGATGCCCGGGTTGGACGGGTGGGAAACAACGCGTCTGATTCGCAAAAACCCCGCCTGGAATGGTGTCAGGATCGTCGCGGTAACCGCCCACGCGATGACCGAGGATCGCGAACGCGCATTGGCCTCCGGCTTCGACGACGTCCTCACCAAACCCTATCGGCCAGCGGATCTGATTGATGCAATCCGGCGAAACATCGACCCCGACGCCGCCGCATTGCTCGCTGCGCCCATCTGACACCGGCTTCGACGCAACCAGGACACCAACGTACCAGAAACAAGGCCCGAAAGTGCCACACGGGAACATCCCGGGGCGGTATAGTGACGACATCGCAGATCGGTTCCCCTTCCCTCCCGGTCGGCGATCAAGACCCGGCAAACCGGGTTTCCCATCCCGCGGCGCCCCGGCCTCACCCGGGGCGTCGGCATTTCACCCGATTCGGGTGTTCCGGGGATGACGCTATCGGCAGGACCCGCTTCGCCATGACGATCCCGATCGCCATTTTTGTGCTCGCCGTCGCAGCCATGCTGTTGTTGTTGCCGCTGTAGCAGACACTTTCGGCTACGGATCATCGCTCCGCATGCGCGCGCAGCTCCCGGCGAAGAATCTTCCCCGCTGCCGTTCTCGGCAATCGATCCACCCGGATAATCTTCCGGGGAACCTTGTACCGCGCCAGCACCTCCCCCGCCCACGCCAGCAATTCGTCATCCGAGCCTGCGCCGTCGCGAACGACGACGAACGCCACCGGCACGCTCCCCCACCGCGAATCGGCGACCCCCACCACCGCGGCCTCGATCACGTCAGGGTGTGCGGCGAGCGCGCTCTCGACCTCAGCCGGATAGACATTCTCCCCACCCGATACGATCAGATCGTCCCGCCGGTCAAGCACCTGCAGGTAACCGTCTGCATCGAGCCGGCCCATGTCGCCCGTGTGAAACCATGAATCAGGCGCGAGCGGATCCTGCCCGAGATACCCGCGCATCAACGTGGGTGTCCGGACTGCGATCTCCCCCTCCT
>CAIPGK010000240.1 GCA_903864575.1 uncultured Chloroflexota bacterium | reverse complement strand
CCCGTTTACGACCGCGCGACTTCCTCGCGGTGGAAGAACTCGAGTTGATCGCCCACCTGCAGGTCGTTGAACCCGTCCAGGCCGATCCCGCACTCGTAGCCGGAGGCAACTTCGCGGACATCGTCCTTGAACCGCTTGAGCGACTTGATGGTGCCTTCGAACATCACCGTGCCGGAGCGGAGGACGCGGGCCTTGCTGTTTCTGATGACCTTGCCATCCAGCACGTACAGCCCGGCGACCGCATCGCCGCTCGGCAACCGGAAGGTGTTGCGGACCTCGGCGTAGCCATCCGTGACGTCCTGGAAGACGGGAGCGAGAAGACCGGTCATCGCCAGCTTCATCTCGTCGATCAGGTTGTAGATGATGTTGTAGAACCGGATGTCGATGTGGGCCTTGTCGGCCGCGCGCTTCGCCGCCACGTCCGGGCGGACGTTGAAGCCGATAATGATCGAGCGGGTCGCGCTCGCCAGGCTTACGTCCGACTCGGAGATGCCGCCGGCCGCCGCCAGCGTAACGCTCAGGCGGACATCACCCTTCACCTCGTCGTTCAGCTTCAGCAGGGCCGTCTGGATCGCGCCGAGCGATCCGGACACGTCCGCCTTCAGGATGACCCGCAACTCGGCTGATCCCCCCGCCTCGATTTCCTTCGACAGGCCGGCGAGGTTGGTCAGGCTGGCGGTGCTGGAGAGCGCTTCGGCGCGGCGGTCTTTCTGCCGCTGCTCGGCGATCACCTTCGCCTGCCGCTCATCGGGGTAGGCGTCGAAGCGGTCTCCCGCGGTCGGCACGTCGATCAGGCCGAGAATCTCGACCGGCGTGGACGGCTCGGCGCGACGCATCTTCTTGCCGCGATCGTTGTGCATCGCCTTGATGCGCCCCCAGGTCGCCCCGGCGACGATGGCGTCTTTCTCCGACAGCGTGCCGCTCTGGACCAGCACCGTGGCCACCGGGCCGCGCCGCGGATCGACGCGCGCCTCGATCACCACGCCGCTCGCCTGCTTCAGCGGGTTGGCCTTCAGTTCGTTGACGTCCGCCACCAGCAGCAGCGTGTCCAGCAGGTCATCCAGACCGAGCTTTTCGCGCGCCGAAACCTCGACGAACGGAACGTCGCCGCCCCACTCCTCGGGAACGACCTCGATCTCTGACAACTGCTGCTTCACCCGCTCCGGGTTCGCCGCGGGCAGGTCGATCTTGTTGAGCGCGACCACCAGCGGCACCTTCGCGCTCTTGATGTGCGCGACCGCCTCGCGGGTGGTCGGCATCACGCCGTCGTCGGCCGCAACGACGAGCACGGCCACATCGGTGGCCTGGGCGCCGCGGGCGCGCATGGCGGTAAAGGCCTCGTGGCCCGGGGTGTCGAGGAAGGTGATCTTGCGCCCGTGGGTCTCGACCTGATAGGCGCCGATGTGCTGGGTGATGCCGCCGGCCTCGCCCTCGGCCACGTTGGCGGAGCGGATCGAGTCGAGCAACTTGGTCTTGCCGTGGTCGACGTGGCCCATGATGGTGACCACCGGCGGCCGCGACACCGCGTCGGGATCATCGAGCGCTTCGAGCGCGCGCTCCTCGAATGCGGCCACATCGGAATCGACGAACTCCGGCTTTTCCTCGAAGGTTTCCCACCCGAGGGACTCCGCAACCTTGTGGGCGGTGTCGTAGTTGATCTGCTGGTTGAGATTGGCCATCATCCCGAGCTTGATCAGCTCGTTGATGACCTCGACGCCGGTCGCCTGCAGGTTGTCGGCGAGCTCCGCCACGGTCATCACCGTAGGAAGTTCGACTGGCGCGCGCTCGGCGGGCGTCATCGGGCGGCGAAGCGCCACCGTCCTCGCGCCGCCCTTGCCCTTTCCCTTGCCTTTGCCTCGGCTGCCGCCGGGGCCGCCGCCCGTCCGACGGCCACCGCCGCTGCTACCCTTGGACTGGAACGTACTCGCCATCGATCTGAACCTCCTGAGTTGCCGCCGCGCGCTCCGCGAGGGAGGCGGCAAATTGCCGCAGCGCGGCAGCGGTGTGCGGTTGTATGTCTGTCTTGAGCGCCCGCGCGAGCAGACCCGTGGTCAGGGCCTTGTCCCAGCAGGCGGCCGATCCACAAAGGTAGGCTCCCCGCCCGTTCCGCTTTCCGCCCGGATCGAGGTCCACCGGCCCTTCCGGTGTGCGAACGATCCTGTGCAATCCCCGCTTGGCGTCGTGGCTCCTGCAGGCGATGCACATGCGTTGCGGAACGTGCTTTGGCCGTGGTCCCTTGCCCGCGCCGGACGGGGCTCCGCCGGCGGGTTTCCGGCCCGCGGTGGTTCCGTCTGCGCTCATCGGCCCGTGCTCCTTCGTCCTTGCGCTAGTTCGACCCGGCGGAAGCCGGGGCGAACGCGGCGTCATCGTCGAGCGGCAGGGCGCCCCCGCTCTCGACATCGAACCGCGCTCGCAGTTCGCGGTTGTACAGCACCTCGATGGCGTCACCAATAATGTCGACGTCCACGCTCATCTTGATGAGGCTGGGATCGAGCGGGCCGTAGAGCCGCCCGCGGACATCGATCATGCCCTCGGAGTTGACCAGCCGCGGCTGGCGGCCCTGCCACATGCCGAGATCGTTTGGCGCGGCATCGACCGCCGCACGCGCCTGCCGGATCACATCGACCCCCGCCTCCATGAGCGAGGCCGGGTCCTTGATGTCGATCCTCCAGGTGGTCAGCTTGTGCGCCAACCGGGCGTTCTGCCCTTCCTTGCCGATCGCGAGCGACATCTGCTCCGACGGCACGATCACCGTCGCGACATGGTTCACCTCGTCCAGCGTCACATTGCTCGGCTTCGCCGGCGACAGCGCGTTGGAGATGAACTGGGCGGTGTCCGGCGACCATTCGATCACGTCGATCTTCTCGCCGTACAACTCGTTGACGATGTTCTGGATGCGCACGCCGCGCACACCGACGCATGCGCCAACGGGATCGACCCGCTCCTGCCGGGCCGCGACGGCCACCTTGGAGCGCAGCCCGGCCTCGCGAGCGACCGCCATGATCTCGACCGCGCCGGAGAAAATCTCCGGCACTTCGGCCTCGAACAGCCGCTTGATGAGATCCGGGTGGCTGCGGGAGACGATCAACTGCGGGCCGCGCTGGTCCTTGTTGACTTCGACCAGCAACACCTTCACCCGCTGTCCGGTGCGGTATCGCTCGTTGGGCACTTGCTCACGGGCCGGCATGACGGCCTCGGCCTTGCCGAGTTCCACGATCACGGCGCGCGAGTCGGCCCGCTGCACGGTGCCGTTCATCAGCTCGCCCTGCTTGTCATGGAACTCGTCGTAGACCGTATCCCGCTCGTAGTCGCGGATGCGCTGCAGCACGACCTGCTTGGCGGTCTGCGCGGCGATCCGGCCAAAGTTCTCCGGCGTCTTCTCGATCTTGAGGATTTCCCCCACTTGCGGCGTGGCGAGATAGGCGCGGGCGTCCGCCACGGTAATGTCGTTCACCGGGTCCTCGATGGCGTCGACGATGCGCTTGATGACGAACACCCGCATGCCGCCGGAGGTCGGCTCGATGTCGATTTCGACCTCTTCCTCGGTGTTGGCCATCTTGCGGTAAACCGTCTTCAGCGCATGCTCCACCGAGGAGAGCACGGCCTCCTTGGGAATGCCGCGCTCGGCGGCGATCTGCGCGATGGCGGTGTAGAAATCGCTCTTCATGGTCGGCCGGCGCCTCCTCGCTGGGGCGGGGTGGCGTCGCCAGTTGTCACGGGGGAGTGCATCCAACCGGGACTGGAACCGCCACCCCTGTAGCTGTCCGTGGGATCGGACACGACGAACGCGGGTCTGAAGGGCCCGCGTTCGCACAAGGCTTGGTTCCCGACCGAAGGGTACCATCGGCGGGGGTCCGGAACAAGGCGCGCACCGCGAGTTCATGTGCCGGATTCGGCTCCCGTTCACCCCGGATGGCCGTGCGCCTAGACCAGTTCCGCCCACTCCTGCTGCCACCGGGTGAAGTCGTCGAACCGGAATTCCGCCAACGAGGGGAGCACCGCGTCCGCGATCAGAAACCGCCGGTCGTGCGCCAGCGCATGATCGGGCACGGCGATGCAGCGCATCCGGGCCGCCTTCGCCGCCAGCACGCCATTCGGGGAGTCTTCGAGGGCCACGCAGCGGGTGGGGTGTACATCCATCCGGCGTGCCGCCTCGATGTAGACGGCAGGGTGCGGCTTTCCATACGGCTCGTGCTCCGCCGACTGCACCACCCGGAAGTACCCGCCGATCCCCAACCGCTCCAGCACCGCCGCGATCACGTTCGATGCGGACGACGATGCGATCGCCATGGGGTACCCCGCCGCGGCGAGTCCCTCCAGCACATCGCCCACCCCCGGCAATGCCTCGCCCCGGGCCGACACCAGATCCATCACCCCCCGGATGATCTGCGCCGAAATCTCCTGCTTCGTCGGTCCCTCCCACGGGTATTGGCGATACCAGTGCTCGACCACCTCATCGGTCCTGAGACCGGTGGTCAGCCGCGCAAGGTCGTCGTCGATCGGCACGCCAACCGCCGAGAGGACGTCGACCTCGGCCAATCGCCAGAACGGCTCGGAGTCGATCAGTAACCCATCCATGTCGAAGATCACCGCGTCGGCCATGGTTTCCCGCCTACCTCCGCAACGCTGCCGGTTCGTATGCGCTCACCCTAGCATTCCGGCGAGGCGGCGGCCACGGGGCATCGCTGCCACGATCTCTCCCCCGCTCCTGCCGCCGCTGCGTCGCCATGCGTACAATCCCCGGAAGCAGTCCCGGGAACCGCAGGAGATCTCGATCATGCTCGCTCTCGCTCGCCGCCTCTCCGTCGCCGCCGCTGTCGGCATGTTGATCGTGCTCCTGATGGGGGCGATGGTCACCAAGACCGGATCGGGCATGGGCTGCGGGCGGTCATGGCCGCTCTGCAACGGCAAGTTCGTGCCGGAGTACGCCTTCGAGACCGCGATCGAGTACAGCCACCGCCTGGTGACGAGCGTCGAGGGGTTGCTCCTCCTTGGCGCGTGCATCACCGCATTCCGGTTCCGGCGGCAACTGCCGGAACTGAAGGTGCTCATTCCGGTCACCTTCCTGACGCTGATCCTCCAGTCCGGCATGGGTGCGGCCGCGGTGATGTGGCCGCAGAGCGCTCCCATTCTCGCCAGCCACTTCGGCATCTCCCTGACCGCGCTCGCCAGCACCGCCCTGATGGCGTTCGTGCTGCGGGAGGGCCCGGCTCGCGGACCGCGCAATGATGCCGCTGTGCCGGCGAACTACCGCTGGATGACCTTCCTCACGCTGATCGCCATGCTCGGCGTGGCCTACCTCGGCGCGTATGTGCGCCACACCAAGTCAAGCCTCGCCTGCGTCTCCTGGCCGCTGTGCAATGGCAAGGTGCTCACCGGGTTGACCTGGGCCGAGGGCATCGTCGTCCTGCACCGCATCGTCGCGCTGCTGGCCGTGCTGCTGATTCTCGGCATGTGGCTCTGGGCGAAGAGGATCCCGGAGCGGCACGATCTCGCGAGCGCGGGCGCGTGGGCGTTCGGCATCATCGTTGCGCAGGCGCTCAGCGGCGCATTCCTGCCCTGGACGAATCTCTCCATCGCAAGCACGATGACCCACTCGCTGCTGATGGCCGTTCTGTTCGTGGTTTGCTGCGAATGGTGCCGCCGTGCCCTGCCTCGGCCAATGGCCGCCGCCGCCGGCGCGCGTCCGGTTCTTCCGTCGGTCGCCCCTGCCGCCGATTGACCGGGGCGCACCCGGCAATCGTTTGACGCCCGGAACAGATCACCACGCCGCGTCCGAGCGGTGCTACGGTTGCGCCGTGGGCGTGCCCGGATCGCGCTGACGCTTGCGTGGGAGCGCGGTCGGCAGTTCGTCCGCCACGGGCGTGGAGTCCCTGCGCTTGCGCTTGCCCGCCGCGGGAGCGTTGGTTGGCTCGGGAACCGACGACCCCACCGCCTCGGCGGTTCTGGCAGCCGCGCGAGCGGCGCGAGTCGCCGGAGCATCCGATTTCGCAGCCTCTCCCTGATCCTCGGTGGGCGTTCCCGGCGGCGGTGGATCCTGACGAACCGATGCCCGATCGGCGTCCATTCGCCCGATGCGCCAGATCACCGCCGGCGCGACCACGGCGAGCACCGCCGTCCCCGCCAGCAGCAGGCGCTGGCGGCGGACCTCCTGCCTGCTGTCTGGCTCGCTCATCACGCCCCCCTCCGTCCCTGCAACCACCGATGACCATTGAGCGCCCACACCACGAGGGTCCCAGCCAGCGCGAGCAGGCTCACCCAGATGCCGACCTTCAGCAATGGCGGGTCATACCGCAGCACGATCTCCCGCGCGCCTGCCGCGATCGGAACGCCCATCAGCGTGTGATCCACCACCACAACCGGCGCGGCGTGTCCGTCGATGGTCGCCCGCCAGCCCGCGTCATAGACCTCCGACACGACCAACATGGCAGGGCCGCCCGCCGGTTGCGAAAGCGTCAGGTGGATCCGGTCGGAATCCGGCCGCGTCATGGTCACCGGGGCATCGCTCGCCCCCCACCCGCCGGGCGCGAACGCCAGCGCCGGTTCTTCCACCAGTGCGACGACCCGGCCATCCGCCGCGCCGCTGGCCAGCATTTCGAGCGCGCCACCCGGAACCACAGCCCATGCCTCGTCCGCCAGCCATGCGCGAGGCGCGGCCTCCGGGTTTTCCAGCACGCGCACGGTATGATCGCGAAACCGTTCCGGCCATTCCGCCGCCAGGGCAGCGACCACGGGATCGCTGGCGACACTGTCATTCCGAACCACGGCGTATCGCGCGTTGCTCAAGTCCAGCAACGGCGAATCGAGCCCGGACGGGTAAACGTTGCCGAACCGGTAGAGTTGCGGCTGCCCGTTCAGCGTCCGGATCCACTCGACGTAGCGCATGGGATGAACCGGGTTGTATCCCTGGAGATCATCGAGCCCGAGCGCGGTTGCGCGATCGCCGGTGACGATCAGGGGCGCACCCTGCGATTCGTTGTAAAAGCCGATGTAGGCCTGCCTGATCGAGAGGTCCGGGCCAAGCAGGGCGGGATCGAAGCCCAAGAATCGGTTCGCCGCCGGGTCAGCCTGGTGCAGGAAACCCACCGCACCTTCGTCCCCGAGATACTGGTCGAACCCCCCACTGAACGCGTTCTCCCGCAGTTGCTGCCCGGTTGTCATCAATCGGCCGGACGAATCCCAGAACAGCACGACGGCGAAGGCCACAGCGACCAGTGCTCGCGCATGCGCGGAGATCTTGCTCGCACCCGAGAAGAGTACGAGAGCTGCCGCGGCCACGACTGCCGCAGCCGCAGCGCCATACATCTCGAATCCACCGGTTGTCGGGCGCGTCATCGCAACCGCCGCGATGGCCACCAGCACGGCGACGCCGTACGCCGCGCGCGGAACCATGCGCCCGCTGGTGACCGCGGTAATGGTCGCGCCAGCCATCATCCCGAGTGGGAACGACAAGGCGTACAGGACCCGGTGCATGTAGTGACCGTGGATGGTCGAGAACCCCGGCGCGAGCCCGACGATCCGGTGCACGATTGTCGGTTCCGGAATCGAAAGGACGAGCATCAGCGCCGCCGCGACGGCGAAGAAGATCCATGGCCGCCAGCGTGGCCGCGCAAAGGGGCAGACGATGGCGAGCATCCCGGCTGCCGCTCCCGCATACAGCCACTCCCCCACCGAGTAGCCGCTGAACAGGCGGGGAATGAGCCGGTTCGGCGCGATGCCGCCGAAATCGGCCGCCCAGCTTGCCTCCGGACCGTGATAGACGCCCCCTGAGACGTTGGAAACCTGGTTGTACTCGAGCCGCGGCAGCAGAGCCGCCATGCCCAGGATGATCCCCCCGCCAAAGATCACGGCGGCAACGATCGACAACTCCCGCATCCGCCGCGCAAGCGACCAGCTTTCGTCCGGCGGCCAGAAGATCGAACGAAAGACGATCCAGCCGCCTGCCATCATGAACTGGTAATACGCTCCCTGCCCGAGCCAGCCTGCCAGTTCCTGGCTCACTGCGAGACTGCCCAGCAGCAGCCAGCCAGCGCGCCCCAGCGGGGTCCGGGAGCGCAGGCCCATCTCCGCTGCCAGCAACATCACCGGCAGCCATGTCAGCGCGAACATGATTTGCGGGCAGCAGTTCGTCCGCTGCAGGAGCATCGTGTATTCGAAGCATATGGCGGCGGCGCAGGCTCCCCCGGCGTTCAGCCCAAGCGAACGGCCGAACAGGTAGGTGGCGACCCCGACGACAAGCAGGTGAAGGGTGTTCATCGCCACGACCGCTCCCGCGATCGGCAAGAATACAAACGGCAACATCACCAGCAGGTAGGTCCACCCGGACTGGGGGTCGCCGGCGAATGGCGCCCCCGCGAACTGGTGCGGATTCCACGCCGGGATGTGACCTGACCGGAGCGACTCGCCGAGAAACGAGAACATCGGGATGAAGAAGTTGACCAGATCGCCGTACAGGGGCTGCAGCGGATCGCCAACGTACTGTGCCTGGACCAGCATCGTCACCAGTGCAAGCGCGAGGAGGGCAAACGCGTCCTGCCGATTCCACCGTGGCCGATGTACGCGCTCCCGCATCGGGTCCGGTCGGGACGCGACCGAGTCCGGGATCATCTCCTGCCCTCCGCGACCCGCTCCAACTCGGCCGCGACCATCATCGCAACCATCTCGTCGAATCCGACCTCCGGCGCCCATCCGAGCACCCGTCGAGCGCGGCTTGCATCCCCGATCTGATCGGGCGGCTCGCCCGGCCGCATGAGGCTGGGCTCGGAGCGCACGTGGTCCTGCCAATCCAGTCCAACAATCCGGAAGGCGCTCTCGCACCAGTCCACCACGCCGTGCGATATGCCAGTGGCAACAACATAATCATCTGGCTCGTCGTGATCCAGCATCAGCGTCATCGCCCGGACGACATCGCCGGCAAATCCCCAGTCGCGGCGCACCGCGAGGTTCCCGAGAACGAGTTCACGCTGCCTGCCCTGCGCGACTGCCACCGCGCCGTCGACGATCTTGCGGGTGACGAAGCCCGGGCCTCTGAGGGGAGACTCGTGGTTGAACAGGATGCCCGAACACACGAACATCCCGAATCCCTCCCGGTAGACCCGCGCCAGATGATGCGTGTAGGCCTTGGCCGCGCCATAGGGCGAAACGGGCGCGATCGGTGACTCCTCGTCGTGAGGCAGCGGACCGGTCACGCCGAAGATCGCGCTGGACGACGCAACGAAGACCCGAGCGTCCGGCGTCACGGCGCGAACGGCTTCCAGCACGTGCGCAGTTCCGGCGCCGGTCGATTCCGCGGTCGCGCCGGGATCGGTCCACGATGCGAAAACCGAGCTCTGGGCCGCGAGATGGAAGACCAGATCGGGCCGCGCCATTTCCACCGCCGCCACAATCGCCGCGGCGTCCGACATCGCGGCAGGAGACGTCCAGCGCACCACGTCCATGTCCATGTCCATGTCCATGTCCATGTCCATGTCCATGTCCGGCGAAGCGTCCGTCCAGGGCATGCCCCAGACCTCGTCGCCGCGCGCCGCCAACAGCCGCGAGAGATAGCGGCCATCCTGCCCGGTAATCCCGGTAATCAGCGCGCGCGTCATCCGGGGAACCGCGATCCCGGCTCCTCTCGCCGAATCACCCCGCGCGCCATCTCGTCCCGCACGATTGCGAGATCGCTCTCGACCATCCGCTCGACCAGTTGCGGGAAGGTAATCGTCGGCCGCCACCCGAGCTCCTCGTTGGCCAGTCGCGGATCGCCAACGAGTTGATCGACCTCGGCCGGGCGCTTGAGCGTGGGATCGACCTGCACGAATTCCTCCCAGTCCAGCCCCGCGCAGCGGAACGCAAGCTCGGCAAACTCTCGGACGGAATGGGTCTCACCGGTGGAAATCACATAGTCACGGGGGGAGTCACGCTGCAGCATCATGTGCATCGCGCGGACATAGTCCGCGGCGTGACCCCAATCACGCTCGGCATCGAGATTGCCGAGCCGCAATTCCCGCCGCGCCCCGTGGCTGATCAGCGCGACGCCGTAGGAAATCTTGCGGGTCACGAATTCCAGACCACGCCGCTCGGATTCGTGATTGAACAGGATGCCCGAACAGGCATGCATCCCGTAGCTCTCGCGGTAGTTGACGGTGATCCAGTGCCCGTAAAGCTTGGATACGCCATAGGGTGACCGCGGGTAGAAGGGCGTACGCTCCGTCTGTGGAACCTCCTGCACCTTGCCGAACATCTCGGAGGAGGACGCCTGGTAGAACCGCGCCTCCGGAGCCGCCACCCGCACCGCCTCCAGCAGCCGGGTCACTCCCAGCGCTGTGAATTCGCCGGTGAGAACGGGCTGCGCCCACGAGGTCGGGACGAAGCTCTGGGCGGCGAGGTTGTACACCTCGTCCGGCTGATAGCGCTGCACGAGGGTAAGCAGGGAGGTCTGGTCGAGCAGGTCTGCGCTGGCAACCTCGATGTCTGCCCGGATGTGCTCGATCCTGCTGCCCACGTCGGTGCTGGTGCGTCTGCTGACGCCGATCACCCGGTAGCCCTGCGCCAGCAGATGCTCGGCGAGGTAGCTGCCGTCCTGTCCGGTGATTCCCGTGACCAATGCAACCGGCATGCGTCGTCCTCTCCGCTGTCTACCGCTCGGACGGCGCCACGGCATCGCGGCTGACGCGATCGTCCTCCTGCGGGGCGATCGGGGTTCCATACAGGTTCACGTTTACCGTCGACTCGCGGTACCGGTCGGGCAATGGCGCTTGTCGGCCCCACGTCCCGGAAATCAGGGCAGCGGGAACCGCAACAGTCGCGATCGCCGCGATGATCCAGCGATTCCGCTGCAACCGGGCCGCTTGTCCTTCCATCTGGCTCAGGCCTTTCGGAACGCAAGGATCATCTCCCCACGCCCTACGTACCGGGTTTCCTCGTGCCGCATCCCGCGACGCTCCATCTCTGCCACAAGACTGGCGTGGGTGTAGTGGGTGATGTGCTCGTCGGCGTAAGCATTGGGCGCCGCCTTGCCATAGGCCCATTCGAGCACGTTCCACTCCCAGCGCGCGTAGTCCGGAGTGCCCAGCACCAATCTGCCGCCCGGGGCGATGACCCTCGCCAGTTCGTCCAGGGACGGCCACTCGTACGGCACGTGCTCGACCACTTCCGAGCAGACCACGCAGGGGAACGCGCCATCGCGGAACGGTAGCGCGGCGATGGTGCCGGTGACGACTGGTATCCCCATCCGGCGAGCCACCCGGAGTTTCTTCGGCAGCAGGTCGAGCGCGATGCTCCCGGCTGGGAGCGCGGCGACAATCTTGCTCGAGCCGCAGCCGACATCGAGCACCGGTCCCTCACCGGCGATGAGGTCAATGACGTGCCTGAGGCGGGTCCGCTGCCAATAACGCTGCAACGGGATGCGGCTGTCGTGCGCCCGATAGTCGTAATCGGCGCTCGCCACCGAGTTCCGGAGTTTCCAGAGACTGCCGAAGGTGCGGAGATACTCCGGCCCGAAATTCAGCGCGCGGGCTTTCGAGTCTCCATGCTCGCGCGGAGCGTAGGAGAAGGGGACTTCGGTCACTGTCCAGCCGTCGGCGACCGCCCGGACGACGATCTCCTGCACCGCGGCGAAATGGCTGGCCGAGATCGGCATGCCGTCGACGATCCGTCGCCGAAAGAGCCGAAACCCGCTGGACAGGTCCCGCAGGTCGAGCGCGAGACCCGACCGGAAACTCTCATTCAGCACCCTGCTCATCAGGTAGCGGTCTCGCGGCATGTCGGCGGAACCGCCCTCGACGTACCGGGAGGCAATGATGAAGTCCGCCGCGTCCCGCTGCCGCCAGAGATCGCCGACAAAAGTCGGGCGATGGGAAAGATCGGCATCCATCGTCAGGATCCACTCGCCGGCGGCCTCGGCAAAGCCGGCCTGAAGCGCGCCGCCGTACCCCGGCCGTTCCTGTTTGACCAGTTTGACGCGGTTGTTCTCGATGACCGACCAGGTTCGGGGGTCCGGCTCCCGGCAAACCACGACGATCTCCGACGGCACGCTGATCCGCTGCAATTCTTCCCGCAGCATCGGCAGGAGAATCGCCAGGTTGTCGGCCTCCTCATGCGCCGGAATGACCACTGATAGCTGGGGCGAACCCACCCTGTTGCTCCTCCTTCGTGTCCACTCCCACGATGCGCTCGCGTCCGTCGTGCGCAAACGCCATCCCCCACGTGAGCTGGACGAGTGTTCGAAAGCAACTGTACGACACGGGCAAGCGTTCGGTCACAGGCATGATCGAACCGGCAGTACGAATTCAGCGAGGCGTGGTCCCCGGGGCGTGACCCGCCGCGCTCTGCCGCACCTCAGCCGCGACGCGCCGCAGATAGACGAGCGCGCCTACAATCACCACATTCCAATAAGACACGACCCGGTCCAGAAGGAGGATCGAGAGGGCCAGCCCCGGTTCCATGCCCAGCACATGGATCATCACCGCGCTCGCCCCGGCCTCGACCACACCCAACCCGGCAGGCGTCAGCGGGATCGCCGTAAGCAGCGAGGCCAGCAGCACCACGAAGAGCGCGGCCGGGTAGGACATTCCGGCATCGAGCGCCACCCCGGCGAACCAGAAGCGGAGGCCGTCCATCATCCAGAGTCCGGCGCTCATCAGCGCGAGCGGCAGCGGGCTGCGAAGACTGAGCACCATGGCGTCCGACAGGGCGGCGAACGGCCCGCGCACCCGTTCCGGCATTTTCCCGGCGAACCGGTCCCGCCCGCGCCAGATCAGCCCGAGCAGGACGACCGCCACCAGCACCAGCAGCGCGCCCGCCTTGACGACCGTCGCGGCCTGCGGCGGCAAGTCACGGCCAAACGCGGCGAAACCGGCAAGCGTCATCGTCAGGCAGAGCACCGCAACATCCGCCAACCGCTCCGACACCAGTGTGCCGAGGCTCGCGCTGAAGGGAGCGCCACTATCCTGCTTCAGCAGCCAGCACCGCCACGCATCGCCGAGTTTTGCCGGCACGAGCGAGTTTGCGAACCATGCCAGCAGGAGAATCTGGGTGAACTCCGGCAGGCTTGGCATCTGGTACCCGTGGGCGTCGTCGATGTCCGCCTTCGCCAGCATCCAGCGCCAGCGGGCAGCGCGGCCGATCATCGCCGCGTACCAGACCGCCAGCGCCGCCAGCACGGGAATCGGCCGCGCCTGCTTCAGGTTGCCGATGATCTGCTGCGGATCGGCATT
>CAIPGK010000239.1 GCA_903864575.1 uncultured Chloroflexota bacterium | reverse complement strand
GAGGGATCTCGTGAGGGCGCCCGGGGAGACGAGATCCCTCGTTCCTCGGGATGACAAGATTCTCCGGGATGCCGAAATCCTCCGGGATGCCGAAATCCTCCGGGATGCCGAAATCGCCCGGGATGCCGAAATCCTCCGGGATGCCGAAATCGCCCGGGATCACGAAATCGCCCGGGATCACGAAATGTCCGGGAACCGCTGGAGTGGGATGAGGTAACGGGGCGTGGGTCGTGCGTGGTCGATGGTAGGGTTATCGGGCGAATGCGGGGATGTGGATAACCGGTGGGGATGCTGTGGATAACCTCGGAGATGGGTCCGGAACTGGCGGTCTGGCGCGGGATTCGTCCGGTGGAGAATCTCCGGGCGCTGATGCCGGGCCGTGGCGCGTCGACCCGCGAACCCTATCATCCAGCGCCTCCGTTCCCCAAGCGCGGACGCTTGCGGTTGGCGACGACGCCAACGCGGCGTGCGCCCTGTTGGGGCGGGAGCCCGATGCACGGCACGTCCTCGACCGGGGGCCGATGGCGCAGATTCCCGGCGTGCCATGGTCGCCACCGGTAACGGCCTGGCCCTTCGTGGATGCCGCCTTCGCCCGTGTGCTGCTGCTGGATGAACTGGCGGTGGTGGTGGACGACGAAGCCGCGCTCGCGGAGGCGGCGCGGGTGCTGGTTCCGGGCGGGGAACTGCTGGCGCGGGTTCCGGCCGAGGGGCCGCTGGCCTGGCTGGACGCGCCCAACGCCGCTCGCTACCTGCGGGATGTGGGCCGGCTCGGCAAGCGTCCCTCGGAGACCTCCGCGCTCGGCTGGCGCAGGCACTACCGGGAGGACGACCTGCGGGAGATCCTTGCGCCGCACTTCATCGACGCCGTGCTGACCCGCCGCGGCCTCGGACTGGCCGAGGCGGCCCGGATCGTGGCCCACCTGCCGGGCGCGTTCCGGCGGCGGGATCTCCCGCCCGACCGTCTCGTGTCTCGGGTGCGGGCGATCGAGGACCGGATCGTCGCGCCGGGGGTCGGGTGGGCGTGGTGGATCGTGGCGCGGCGGCCGCTGCCGGAGGCGGGCACAGCCAGCGAGACCCCGCACTCCCAGGGATGACGAATGTGCCGGGAACCGCTGCGCCATCGTGCCCGACGCGGACCCTGCGCCCCGACCCCCGGTCAGCCCGGCGGGGCGGCAGGGAGCCAGAGCCGGAAGACGCTGCCGGAGCCGGGGTCGCTCTCGACTTCGATCCGGCCACCATGTGCCTCGGCGAGGCGGCGGGTGATGGAGAGGCCGAGACCGGCCCCGCCGTAGCGGCGGCTGGGGGAGCGTTCCACCTGCCAGAATGGCTCGAAGAGCATCGGCAGATTCTCGGGGGCGATGCCGATGCCGGTATCGCGCACGTCGATGGCCACACCACCGTCCGCACCGGGGCGAGCCGAAAGCGTGACGCCACCGGCGCGGGTGAACTTGATGGAGTTGCCGGCAAGGTTGACCAGCATCTGGTGAAGCCTGCCGGGATCGACCCAGGCATCCGGCGTGCCGGGGGCGGTTTCGACCCGGAACCAGAGGTGCGCCTCGGCCGCCAGCGGGGCCAGTTGCGCCCGCACGCCCTCCAGCGCCTCGGGCAGCGGCACGGCCTCCGGGCTCATCGCGACCCGGCCGGATTCGATGCGCGACTGGTCCAGCAGTTCGTCGATCAACCCGAGCAGGCGATCACCGCTGGCCGCGATCTGGCGGACGTCGTCCTCCTGCTGCGAGGAGAGCGATCCGGACAGCCCGGACAGGAGCAGCCCCGCGTAGCCGATGATGCCGTTCATGGGGGTGCGTAGTTCGTGGCTGATGGTCGAGAGAAAGGCGCTCTTGAGCCGGCTCGATTCCTCGGCGGCGGCCCACGCGGCCCGCAACTCCCGCTCCGCCTCCACCTGCGCCGTCACATCCAGCATGAACCCCTGCCAGTACTGGCGCGCGCCGTCCGCTCCGGACACCGGCGACATCCAGTCGTGGATCCAGATGACCCGGCCATCGCGCCGGACAAGCCGGTATTCGAGCGTCATCGCCTCGCCGCGAGCGACCCGTTCCCGCTCTTCGGCGGCAACGCGCGCTCGGTCGTCCGGGTGGATGCAGTCCAGCCACGCTGGCGATTCGGCGAGCCACTCCTCCGGGCGATACCCGGTCATCTGCTCCAGCTGCGGGCTGATGAAGACGGGCCGCAGGCTGTCCCCCGGATCGTTGAGATAGACGACGGCGGGCAGCCCCTCGACGAGCGTTCGGTACCGCTCCTCGGCGTCGGCCAGGGCGAGACGGGCGGTTGCCTCGGCGGTCACATTGAACCGCATCCCGAGCCAATAGCCGGGAGCGCCGTGGGAAGGCTCGACCCAGCGCGCCTCATCGCGAACCCAGCGCCAGCGTCCGCTCGCGTCGCGTTCGCGGTACTCCATCCGGAATGGCTCGAGGGTTTCGTCGGTGCGCCGCGCTTCCGCGAGAACGGCGGCGCGGTCATCGGGATGGAGACGGCTGTCCCAGTTGCCGATCCAATCGGCAGAGTCCAGACCCTCCGCTTGCCGGGTGACGGGGTCGGTCGTGACGGACGCGAGGACGCCGTTCTCCACGGTGTAGACCATGGCCGGAAGTTGGGCGATGAGCCGCTGCAGCCGCTGTTCGGCAGCGCGGAGGCCGGCGGTGGCCCGGGTGAGCGCGGTGATGTCCTGCGTGACGCCGCGAATGAGCGCGGGCTGCCCGTCCGCGCCGAGGATCACATTGCCGCGGTCGCGCAGCCAGCGCACCTCGCCGCTCGGCAAGAGCACGCGATGCTCGATCTCGTGGGGCCCTGCCTGATGGCGCATGGCCGACTCCCAGGCCGTGTAGGCGGCGCGGTCGTCAGGATGGATTCGGGAGCCAAAGAAGGCGCGCACTGGGCTGGCGTCGAGCGCGGGGTCCATGCCATAGAGGGCGGACATGCCGGGGGTGCGGGTGGTGGCGTTGGTTTCACGCCGCCACTCCCAGGTGGCCATTTGCACGGCGTCGAGGGCAAGGCGGAGGCGATCGCGGCTGGCCTCCGCCGCCAGCACCGCACTGGCCTCGCGCACGTTCAGGAGCCAGAGGCGGAGGATGGCAAGCAGGAAGATCAGCATCGTGCCGATCTCGATGACGATTCCGCGGGGATGCACCATGCCGCCATGCTCGGCAATGAGCAAGAGCGGACCGAGCACACCGGCGGCGGCCAGCAGACCGATCCGAGGGACCGACACCAGGCTGGGGGGCGTCACCCGCGGCTCCGGCGGCATCGCCATCGAGGGGTTGAGGGCGGCGGCGGCGGCCATGATGGCGGCAAGGCCATACCCCCCGAGCACGAGGATCGACCACGCGGGCTGGGCCGATGCGGCGGCGAGATCGAGCGCGGAAAGGAGGATCGCGCTGCCCGCCAGCAGCCGCGCGGCTCGCTGCCCACCGCCACGGGCCATGAGCAGCCGTGCCGCCAGCACCGCCAGCGTCACATCGGCGACCGGGGTGAGATTGACGAGAACCTGATCCTGACATGAGCCTCGCGCCTGACCGGAGGCCCAGCCGGCAACGAATACCCACCACGCCATCGACACGGCGATCGCGATGATGGCCGCGTCGATCGCGGTAGCGGCGCGGGCAGAGCGGAACTGGAACCGGATCAGCGCCCCGGCGAAGGGGAGATAGGCCAGCGCAAAGAGGCTGCGGGAGAGGGTGGAGCAGATGCCACCGCCGGGGGTAGGCACGACGGCAACCACCGCCACGGCTCCCGCGGCGGCGAACATCGCAAGGGCGAGCGCGAGCAATCGCCACGGGATGGGGTCCTGCGGCCGCCAGCGGCGGATGCCCGCCACCACGAGCGCGGAGCACGCGGCCACGACGAGCGCCAGCGCCAGAAACCCCGGCTCGCTCACCGCGCCGACCCGTCCCGGTGGATCGACACCCTATCCGTCATCGTCCTGCCGCTCACCCGAACCGGGCAGGGACACCCGGGCGCAGGTCACCCGCCGCTGGGGGCATGGTCGTACTCCATGTCGCGGGCGGTGCGGCGGGCAGTCTCCTCACCGTGCAGCCGGGCGACGACGTGGAGGGCCATATCGATCCCCGCGGAAACCCCGGCGGAGGTGACGATCTGCCCGAGATCGACGATCCGCTCGGTGTCGCGAACGTCGATCGCGGGATGCTCGGCGCGCAGCCAGTCGATGGTGGACCAGTGGGTGGTGGCGGCCTGGCCGTCGAGCAGGCCTGCGGCGGCGAGCAGGAACGCGCCGGTGCAGACGCTGGTGGTCAGCGTTCCCGCCGCGTGCTGGCGGGCGATCCAGTCCAGCACGACGGGATTCTGCCGCTCGCGGCGGGTGCCATAGCCGCCGGGGAGGACGATGATGTCATACGGCGGATGATCGGCGAGGGTGTGGTGGGGAACGACCAGAAGGCCGCCCCGGCAGCGCACGGTGTCCGGGCGCTCGGCGACGATGGAGACCCGGAACAGGTGCGGCTCCGGTTCCCCCTGCGGGGCGGGCAGCCCCGCGCTGGCGAAGACCTCGAAGGGTCCGCAGAAGTCAAGCACCTCGACATCCTCGAAGACGAGAATGCCGACGTTTCGGGCATCCGGGGCGAAGCGTTCGGTCATGCGGCCCTCCGGCGGGCGTTCGGTGGCGGCTCGGCGCCGCTCATCGGCTCATTATGGCGCAACGGCGGGAAATGCCTTGACACCTGCGCGCGTTTTCCGCGCGATGCGAGGGACTGGCGGGGTGGTTCATTCGGCGCCGGATTGGTGGCCATTCCCCGCTGTTTCCGTTGGCCCGGCGCCGGAGGCGCTGGAACCGGCGGCGG
>CAIPGK010000238.1 GCA_903864575.1 uncultured Chloroflexota bacterium | reverse complement strand
CTCTGGCGGAGCGATGGGTCAGTAGCCGGAACGGTTCGTGTCCGGGAACTGCAGAAGCGGACGGCGTGGCCTTATTCCCTCGGCGCCTACGCGTCGAAGTGCGTGATTCGTGACGACGGCATGTACTTCTCGACCCCTGTCTTTCCAAGCGGCACATTTGATGAAACGGCGCGATATGCACTCTGGAGGTCGGATGGCACGCCGGCGGGCACGACCGAGGTGCGGTCGTCCTTGTCTCAGTTGCGTATTGACCCGATCTCGAACCGGAAAGAGTTGGGAGTCTTCTATTCGGATGGTCCGCTCTGGGTTCGTGCAACAGAAAATAATGGCTGGGATCTCTCCATCTATGCGTTTCTTCCGCCGCGCCCGCCGTCGGACGTCAACGGCGATGGGCGTTCCGACTTGATCTCGCGGGACGCAGCGACGGGCCGGATCGTCGCCGAGATTCGCAGGGGCACCGGGGCACTGGTGCAGGCTCGAGTGCTCGGCACCGAGCCCATTCCCCTTCCCGTCGATGGAAGCTTCGAGAGACCGGCTGCGAAGTCGAACCAGATCGTGACGTACGCCGCTGGCGCTGTCCTCGGGAAATGGCGGGTCTTGGAAGGAAACGTGCAGATCAGCGGCCGCAACTACTGGGAGCATGCCGCAGGCAGCCAATCCCTTGAACTCAATGGCACCAGGCGGGGTGGTGTTTACCAAGACGTGGTGACGAGGGCGGGCGGCACCTACGACCTCGCGTTTCAACTGGCCGGCAACGTGGGTGGCGGTCCTGCCGTGAAGACGGTTGACATCTATTGGGGGCCACCCGGCAGTCAAACGCTCGTCCGACAGGTCACCTTCGACACCACGGAGCGAACGACGGCGGCCATGGGCTGGCGAACGATTGGGCTTCCGGACCTCAAGGCGGTTGGCTCAACGACCCGACTGGCCATCGTCAGCCGCACCGACGGGGCGTATGGTCCGGTGATCGACGACCTCCGGTTGACCGACTCCAGCGCGGGAGACAGTCGGTTCGTCGCGGCGGCCGACGTCACGGGCGACGGCGTGAGCGATCTCATCTGGTGGCGGCCGGCTACGGGCGTCTACACGCTCTGGACAATGCGGATCGATGGAACCGTCGTGTCGCAGCAACCCCTCCAATCCGTTCCCAACGTGACGCTGGCAGCCACCGGCGACTTTGACGCAGACGGAACCGAGGATCTCGTCTGGCGGAACAGTGTGAGTGGCATCCACCGGATGTGGCTTATGAAGGGCGGGGTCCCCTCCGCGAAGCCTCAACTGACGGTCCCGAGCACGTGGAGGCTGTCGCCCGCGGGGAGATCCTATGATGCCAATAACGATGGGAGCACCGATCTCGTCTGGTTCGATTCGGCGAAGGGCACGCACCAGCTCTGGCTCATGGCGGGATCTCAGCCGCTGGCCAAGCAGGGGCTCGGAAATGCCACCGTGGCTGGGGCCTCGATCGTGGCCGCCGGTGATTTCGACGCGGACGGCCACGGCGACCTTCTCTGGAGGTCACGCAAGACTGGCGCGGTGACGATGCAACTTATGCGAAGCGGTGCGGTGACATCCTCGAGGGCCCTTGGAGGCGACCTCGACTGGTCGGTAGCCTGGACCGGTGATTTGAACGCTGACCGAGCCACCGACATCGTCTGGAACAGTCGGACGTCCGGACGGAACGTGTCGCGCATCATGCGAGGTGCGACGACCATTGCCACCTGGGCCGCATACGGAGACGCTTCACGATGGTCGATCGTTGGCCGCCCCGGATGACCTTCAGGCCTTGGCTGGGGTTCGGACCAGCGCCGCACCTTGAATGCCGTTGACCTGCCCCCGTAAACGAGACCGCATGAGGAGCGAGACTCCGGACGTGGTCGCAACCGAGGGAGGGCGATACATGCCACGATGGAAGAAGTTTATAGCTGAGCAGATCGTCGGGAAGGTCCTCTAGGCTGGGGTAGTGGCCTGCCTTGGAAATCCTGATCCAGTCGGTATGAAAGTCTATGCCCCTAAGGGGGAGGAGGCTTTCGATGACATCCAAACGACGGAAGAAGCGCAAGCCGGAGCAGATCGTCGCGAAACTGCGTGACGCACTCGCGTCTGAACGCCGGGAAGGACTTGGCTGCGGTGCTGCAGGCCCTTGAGATCAGCAAGGCGACGCTGCACCGCTGGCGAGCGGCGCACTGCCGCGCAGCGGTGGTCGCGGCGGGATGAAGTCCGAGGAGGCGAAGCGACTGAAGGCCCTCGAGGACGAGGTACCAGAAGCTGTTCGCGATGGAGAACTGCGAGCTCGAGTTCACCGACGCGGCCCTGACGGCGATCGCCCGGCGTGCCCTCCGCAAGGACACCGGTGCCCGCGGCCTGCAATCGATCATCGAGGACGTCATGCTCGACCCCGATGTTCGACCTGCCGGACAACGCGGGCAGCGCGTACGTGATCTCCGACCGCAACGTCGACGACAAGGAACCCGTGGTGCCCCACCACGAGGCGCGCCACAAGTCGGCCTGACGCCGCGGGGCGGGGCCAGGTGAGCGCCGGTCAGCGCGGCGGCTTCCGCAGCGCCACGTGGCAGCTCGTCCAGACGCGGTCTCCCGCGCGCAGGGCCACCGCCGGATACTCCGGCAAGGTCAGCTTGTGGAAGAGGATCTCGCCGTGCTCGGCGACGTGCGCCCGGACGTTGGCGGCCGCCGCGTCGAAGTCGCGCGGGGGCCCCACCTCCGCGGCCGCCGCCGGACGGAAGGCGTCGATCGGCTCGAGGCCCGAGGCGTCGACGATGAGCCTCGTCAGCTCGGCGTGGTCGAACATCAGGATCCCGGGCAGCCCCGGCCCCGGGCCGGCCAGGCGG
>CAIPGK010000237.1 GCA_903864575.1 uncultured Chloroflexota bacterium | reverse complement strand
CTGGACATTAGTCCCGGTTTTGGACGTTTTCGGCCAACGGTGGTTCGATCGGATCCGATCGGGTTCGGCGCCCGCGCTGGCGTGTGGCCGGAGAAGATGACATCATGCGCCGGGAGAAGCGAAACAAATGAACAAAGGAGGCTGCAATGTCGTCAAGTCAGGGAGCCGGGATCGTCGCGATCGTGGTGGTCGTGGTGATCGCGTTCATTGTGTTCCAGGTCGTGCGCGCGGTGAGGATCGTTCCGCAGTCGCAGAATCACATCGTGGAGCGGCTCGGCAAGTACAACCGGACGCTCGATGCAGGGTTGCACGTCATCGCGCCGATTGTGGAATCCGTGCGGCACAAGGTGGACATTCTGGAGCGGCAAATGCCGGAGATCATGATTCAGGCGATCACGCTGGACAATGTCACGATCGATCTCACCCTCGCCATCATGTACAGGATCGAGGATGCAGCGAAATCGGTGTCCAAGGTTCAGAACGTCGAGCAGGCGATCCGCACTGCGGTGATCGGCATGGTCCGGAGCGTCATCGGCAAGACCGATCTCGACGGCGTGCAGTCGAACCGCAGGCAGCTTTCGGATGAAATCGAATCGGAACTTACCGTGATCTGCGCCGAGTGGGGCATCGTCCTCTCTCGGGTCGAAATTGTGGATGTCGAGGTGGACAGCGCCACCAAGTCGGCCATGCAGCTGCAGCTGAATGCCGAGCGGTCACGCCGGGCTTCGGTGCGTGAAGCAGAGGGGAAGAAGGAGGCGGCCTACCTCGCGGCGGACGCGGAGTTGTACCAGGCGCAGCGAGCCGCGGAAGCGCGCAGGCTCCTCGCCGATTCGGAGGCGTATGCGGTATCGGCAGTGGCGAAGGCCATTGCAGAAGGCGGGCAGCCCGCCGTGGAGTTCGAGATGCGGAAACTCCACTCCGATGCGATGAAGTCGCTTGCCGGGAGCAGCAATGGCAAGTTGGTGTTGATTCCGTCGGACTTCCTGGATGCCGTGTCGCGCCTGGCCCACCGCGCCTCAGGTCCATCCTGACGGAGCGCGTGGCAAAGCTCCAGCCAGCTGGACATCCCGGTTCCGCGAGGAAGCCCCGCGATGTGGGGATGGCCAGCTGGTCCTGCTTTCGTCGATCAGGCGGCCGCGACGACCGAGCGGATCGCGGAGAGCGTCTGCTCGATGTCGGCGCGGGAGACGTCGAGATGGGTGACGGCGCGGATGAGGTGCGTGAAGTCGTAATTCGCGCCGAAACGGACGCCCTGGGCGTTGATTCCGCGCTCCAGTTGGGCCGGGGTGAGCCCCGTGCCGGAAATGTCGAAAAAGACGATATTGGTGTCGATGCTGTCGTGGGCGAGGGTGATGCCGGGGATGGACGCCAACCCTTCGGCAAGAAGCTTCGCGTTGGCGTGGTCGTCCGCGAGCCGGTCGACGTGATGCTCCAGGGCATAGATGCCTGCGGCCGCGATGACGCCCGCCTGCCGCATGGCGCCGCCGAACATGTGCTTGAGGAGACGGGCGCGCTCGATGAAGGCGCGATCGCCCATCAGGATGCCGCCGACGGGCGCGCCAAGACCCTTCGAGAGGTCAAACCAGACCGAATCGGCATAGGAGGCGAACGTCGCGGCGGGAATGCCGCTGGCGACCTGCGCGTTGAGGAGGCGAGCGCCGTCCATGTGCAAGCGCATCCCGTGATCGTTGGCGAGGGCGCGCAACGCGGCCAGATTCTCGAGCGGCCAGACCTTGCCGCCCCCGTGATTGGTCGTGTTTTCAACCGAGATGAACGCGGTCCGGGCGGCGTGGGTGTCTCCGGCGCTGATGAATGGGCGAACCTGTTCGGGTCCGAAGATGCCGCGCTCGCCCTCGACCGGACGGAGCATGACATTGGCGAGCCATGCGGGACCGCCGGACTCGGAGAGGTTCGGATGCGACTGCTTGTGCAGGATCACCGCTTCGCCCCGATTGGCGTTCAGGCAGAAGGCGATGATGTTGCAGAGCGTGCCGGAGGGCAGGAAGAGTCCTGCTTCCTTGCCCACGAGCGCGGCCGACATTTCCTGCAGGCGGTTGACCGTGGGATCTTCGCGGCGTTGCTCGTCGCCTACCTCGGCTTCGGCCATGAACTGGCGCATGGCAGGGGTCGGTTGGGTGGCGGTGTCGCTGGAAAGGTCGATCAGTCGGGTCACGGCGACGGGGCTCCCTGAGTGAACGAGCGAACGGTCAGACCACGGGATTGTACGGGAGCCGGACCCGGGATCAGAGGACGTCGTAGCCGAGGTCCCTGATCATGTGGCCATAGTGGGTACGGAAAACGCGCAAGTGCTCCGGCG
>CAIPGK010000236.1 GCA_903864575.1 uncultured Chloroflexota bacterium | reverse complement strand
CTCGGAGATGTAGAGTGGGCGGTCGTCCACGCGGTTTCCGAACGCGTTGAGCAGATCGCGGCCAGAGAGCAGGCCGGAAACATTGATTTCGGGACCGAGATAGATATTCTCGACCGGCACGACGTCGAGCGCGGCGCCCGTCTTCACGTTGAACCGCTCGACTGACTCACGCATCGTTCCGCCGATCATCGTGCCGCAGGCAACCACGCCGGTCTGCCCCGCAAGCGCGCCGTCGCGAGCGCGCCGAAGATACTGGTCGAGACGGTCGAGGTAGGCGCGGGTGATGCCGATCCCATCCTCGATCTGGGGAAAGCCGCCATAGTGGACTGCCCCCGGCACTGGCTCGCCGGTCATCAGGTAGAACTCGTCGCCGAGGTAGAAGAACGGAGATCCGCGCTCGGCCTCGAAGCGGGCCTGCCATCGTTCCGCCTGCCGGATGACGGCGCGCGCCTCCTCCGGATCGTAGCGCCGGACCGTTATCTGCTTGCCGGGGAGCGTGCGCATGCAGGTGCGGGAGAGACGCATTTGCTTGCTCTGCCGCTCCTGCCCGTGACGGGAGAGGCCGACCGGAACGCCCGCAATGGACTTCAGCCGCGGACCGAGGCTGTCGAGATCGGCAAGCGAGCGGTCGAGTTCCACTCCATCGTTTACACCGGGCACGAGCACGAGTTGGGCGTGGAAGTCGATGCCCGCACGGGAGAGACGGCGAAGGTCGTCCATCACCGCTCCGGCCTTCGGGTTGCCGACGAGGGCCTGCCGGAGATCCGGGTTGGTGGCATGGACGGAGACGTGCAAGGGCGAGATGTGCTGCTCCTCGATGCGGCTCCAGTCGGCCTCGTCGAGATTGGTGAGGGTGACGAAACTGCCGTAGAGCATGGAGTAGCGGAAATCGTCGTCCATCACGTAGAGCGAGCGGCGCATGCCCTTGGGGATCTGCTTGATGAAGCAGAAGGGGCACGCATTCTCGCAGAGACGCACGCCGTCAAAGGTAGGATCGCTGAAGGTGATGCCCCAGAACTCGTCGCCGTGCAGTTCGAGGTCATACCGGAGAAGGACGCCGTTTCGCTCCACGTCGATTACGGCGCGCTCGCTTTGGGCGTGGAAGTGGAAGTCGAGCGCGTCGACGAGCGGTTGGCCGTTGATGCCGACGACCCGGTCACCCGGTTCGATGCCGAGTTCCATCGCGAACGAGGCGAGGGCGACGGCTTCCACCGTTCCCGGCGCCTGTGGGGCGAGATCGACGCGGCGAAGTGAGAGCGGGCTGACGTGGACGGGCATGGACGGCGACTCGCGGACGTGGCCTGCACGCAAAACCGCCGGTCTTGCGGCGCGGCGGCGGCGGGAATCTTGTTGACATAGTGTAGCACGCAGGGATCCGGGACAGGCTCGCGAATCGTGTGGATCATGTCCGGAACGATGCCGTGAGGTTTACACCGGGCCGGTGCTGCCGTACCTTTCCGGGGTTTACGTTCGCGAGAGGCGGTGCGGCGCAGGACCAGAAACGCGCCGCCGGCCACCAATCCCATCGCCGCACGCGCGGCCGGAGACCGAGAGCGCATGGAACGCGAATCGACCGACACGTTGGCCGACAGCCTCGGGCTCTCGGAACTGCAGAAGATTCGCCTGCGAAAGGTGGATCAGTTTCGGGAGCTGGGGGTCGAACCGTATCCGACGCGGACCCGGCGCACCCACACGACCGGCGAAGCCCGTGCCCGGTGGTACTCGATTGAAAAAGACCAGAACGACGGCGGTCACGATAGCGAGGAGATCACGGTCGCTGGCCGGGTGGTCTCGCGCCGCCACCAGGGCAAGACGCTGTTCGCGCACATTCATGACGGCGAGGGTGAACTACAGCTCTACATCCGGCGCGACGTTCTCGGGGATGAGAACTATGAGCGGGCGCTCCGGCTGTTCGACCTCGGAGACTTCGCGCAAGCCAGCGGCAACCTGTTCATGACCCGTTCCGGGGAGGTTTCGCTCCATGTGCGCGACCTGCAGATGCTCTCAAAGGCGCTGAATGCGCCGCCCGAGAAATGGCACGGCCTGCAGGATGTGGAAACCCGCTACCGGCAGCGGTATGCCGACCTCATCTCGAACGCCCAGGTTCGCGCGGTGTTCGTCATGCGGTCGCGGATCGTCACGGCCATCCGCCAGTTCCTCGACGGGCGGGGATACATGGAAGTGGAGACTCCGACGCTCCAGCCGCTGTACGGCGGGGCGGCGGCCCGGCCGTTCATCACTCACCACAACGCGCTCGACCAGCCGTTCTACCTGCGGATCGCGGACGAGTTGTACCTGAAGCGCTGCATGGTGGGCGGGTTCGAGAAGGTCTACGAAATCACCAAGGACTTCCGCAACGAGGGCATCGACCGCAACCACTCGCCCGAATTCACGATGCTCGAGTTCTACGAGTCGTTCGGCGACTACGAGCGGATGATGGAGACCGTCGAGCAACTGGTGCTGCACGCCACCAGGGCGGTGCACGGCGGCCCGGTCTTCACCTACCAGGGACAGGAGATCGACGTTACCCCCCCGTGGCCCCGGAAGACCTTGCGCGACGCGATCCGGGAGGCGTCGGGCGTCGATTATGTCGCGCATCCTGATCAGGCGGGGCTGATGTCGGCGGCGCGCGCCGCAGGAGCGGACATCGAGGAGGGCACGGTCTGGCCGCGAATCGTCGATGAAATGCTGAAGCAGTTTGTCCGGCCCTACCTGATCCAACCCATGTTTCTGATCGATTATCCGGTTGAACTCTCGCCGCTTGCGAAGCGCAAGCCGGGCGACCCGACCCATGTCGAGCGGTTCCAGCCCTACGTTGGCGGCGGCGAGATCGGCAATGCCTTCACGGAACTCAACGACCCGATGGACCAGTATGCCCGGTTCCTCGAGCAAAAGAAGGACTTGGATGCCGGCGATCTGGACGCGATGCAACTGGACCTCGACTTCATCAACGCCCTTATGTACGGAATGCCGCCCGCCGGTGGAGTGGGGATGGGCATTGACCGTCTGGTGATGTTGCTGACCGACCAGTCGACCATCCGCGACGTGATTCTCTTCCCGGCGATGCGGAACCTGCCAACGGTGATCGGTTCGGCGCCTGCCGCGGAGGATGTGCTGGCGGACGGCAATTGAAGCCGTAATCCCACCGTGCGCCGGTGCTAGAATCACCCCATCAGGTCTGCGACACGGCGCGGCGCGCTTCCGGCGGTGGCGGCGCGCGAGCGAAAGGACACGAGAAGGTGCTCGAGTTCATCCAGGAGAAGACGGGGATCTACAGCCTGGGCTTTGCGAAGGAGTCCTTCCTGGGGTTGGTAATCCCTGTTCTCTTCGTTCTCATCATCGGAGGTCTCGGGGCGATCCTCGCATTCGTCCTGTAGGGCGGTGAGGCTCCCGGAAGAGCATGCGCGACACAACCACGACCACGACCGCGCCCGTCACAGGGCCGCGGTCGTGGTCGTATGCGGATCATGGGACCGGCGTTGGCGCAATGAATCCCGGGATGTCGGCGAAGGGCGTGACGGGGACTCGGGTCGCCTCGGGTTGCCCGGGCACCCTGCCCGCGCTCCATGCGCCGAAGAGCATGGCTGCGGCGAGCGCGATGACGACGGCGGCGAGAATCCACGGCCATATGCGGCGGCGATCGGGCTGGTTGGCTGCGGGCATGGGGAGTCCTCCGGGATTCTTGCGTTATGGGGTGGGGTTGGTCGCGTTGATCTCCACCTCGAGAAGAACCGTCTCCTCGATCGCAAGCACCGGGCCAACCTTTGGCGGAATGATGTCGAACTGGGGCATCTGGAACTGCGTCGCGGCCTTGCCGACGAGGGAATCGGCGGTGCGGGTGGCAGTCGCATCCCAGCGGATCTGGCGGGTGACGCCGTGGACGGTGAAGTTCCCGATCAGGGAGAAGGTGGTTTCCGTTCCCTCGAGCAATGGACCATCGAGGCCCTCGACGCCCGTGAGAACAAACGAGGCGAGCGGGAAGGACCCGGTTTCGAGGGTGTTGTTGTAGAGGTAGTTGTCTCGCCGTGAGCTGTCGCTCCTGAGCGTGCGCAGATCGGCGTCAAAACGGGAGCAGGGAAGCGGGGTTCCGGCCTCATCGAAGACGATCTGGCCGATGAACGCCTGCGTCTCGCCAGTTGCCGTGACGTCGCCCCGGGTCGCGAGTTTTTCGTTCACGTGATAGCGGACGGTCGAGGAGCCATTCTCGATGACATACCCGTAGGCGGGTTTCGGAGCGGCATCGCCCTCGCAGACGATCTCGGCGGGCGTGTCCGCGATGACGCCGGGAGTCGCGGCGGCTACCGGAGTCGCGTCCTGGGCGCGGGCGGCGAACGGCGCCATGCTGCCCGCAAGCAGAATCCCTGCTCCGAACGCAAGGATGCGGGTTCGGGCTTCGTGCTTCGACATCTGGTCCCTCCGGTCTGGTTCGCGGCTCCGATTACGCCAACTGCGTAGGGAGATGATCGCCCCCACCCGACCTTTGGCCTGGTCTCCGACGCTACGGGAACGGCTCAGCAACGTCGACTGATGCGGACGGGAGGGTGATGGTGAAGGCGCTCCCTCGACCGGGCGCGCTCTCAACCGCAATTTCGCCGCCGTGGGCCCGAACGATGGCCTGGGTGATGGCGAGACCGAGACCCGTCCCGCCGCTGGCGCGCCCGCGAGCGCTGTCTGCCCGGTAGAAGCGGTCGAAGAGATGAGGCAAGTGTTCCGGGGCAATGCCATCGCCGGCATCCACGACGCGGAGCAGGCACGCACCATGCGGGCCGGGCCCGGTTTCGATGACGATGGCGTCTCCGGGCCCGGTATGGCGAATGGCATTGTCGAGCAGGGCGAGGGCCACCTGGTGCAGGCGGTCCGGGTCGCCGGGTACGGTGGCCGGCGCCGTCCGATCGACAAGTGTTTGCCCGCAGGCGAGACCCGACGCTGTCCGAAGCGCTGAACGCGCGACTTCATCGAGGCGCACTGGGACGAGGGGCTCGCGAAGGGCGCCCGGGCCAGCGCCCGCTGAGGAGGCGTCGGTCCTGGCGAGCAGCAGGAGATCGTCGAGGAGGCGGCCCCTGCGGGCGCTTTCGCGTTGGATGTCGTCGGTGGCGTCGACGAGGTCGTCGCGGAGCGGGCTATCCGCGGGAAGTGAGGCGTGTTGCCTGCCGATGACCTCGACGTTTCCACGGATGGCCGCAAGGGGGGTGCGGAGTTCGTGCGATGCGTCGGCAACGAAGCGGCGCTGGGTGGCGAACGCGGCGGAGATCCGGTCCAGCATGGTGTTGAACGTTCCCGCGAGGCGGGAGAGCTCATCGTCGCCCCGAGGTTGCGGGATGCGGGCGGCAAGGGAGGGCGAGTCGCCATCGTTGGCGATGGCGGCGGCAGCGGCGGTCATGCGGTCGACGGGCGCGAGGGCGCGGCCAGCGAGGAGCCATCCGGTTCCCGCGGAGAACGCGAGCCCGGCGAGCGAGGCGAGGAGCAGTACCTGCCGCAGTGTGCGAAGGGTCTCCTCCATGGTGTCGGTGCGCTCGCCGACGAGGACCGCGCCGAGAATGCGGTCTTCGACCCCCGGGCGCTGGAGGATGAGTGGATACTCCGCCACACGGATCGTCCAGCCGCCGACGGTTTCGGTCTTGAGAATCAGATCGGCGGTCGCGGGGTCCTGCGGGAGGTCCAACATCGGTTCGGCCGGGGCGGCCTCGGAACGGCGGACGACGCCACCGGTCGGGCCGAGAATCTGCACCAGCAGACCGCGAGAGGAGAATGAACCGAGGCTGGGAGCGATGGCGTCAAAAGGGATGGTGTCCGCGAAGGGTTCAGCGGCGGCGAAACTCTGCCCGACGACTCCGGCGATGTCGTCGGCGGTGCGGGAGAGCCTTGCGTCCATGTCGGCTTGCAGGCGATTTTCGGCCATCTGGAGCACAGCGAAGCCGAGCGCCGCGAGGATGAGGGCGAGGACAAGCGCATACCATGCCGTGAGCCGGAATCGGATCGAGGAAAGCGGTTTGGCGCGGGACATTATGGCGTCTCGCGGAGCACGTAGCCCACGCCGCGCACCGTCTGGATGAGACGCGGCTCCCCGCCTGCCTCCAGCGCGCGTCGGAGTGTGGAGACGAAAACCTCCAGCACGTTGTCGTCGCCGTAGAAGTCTGGACCCCAGACCCGGTCGCGGATGGTCTGGCGGGGCAGGACGTGGCCGGGATTGCGCATGAAGAGGATGAGCAGGTCGTACTCGCGGGTGGTGAGGCTGATCTCCCGCGTTCCCCGGCGAACGATTCGACCGCCGAGATCGACGTTCAGGTCCGCGTAGGAGAGCGTTTCGCCGGGCGGTTGCGCGGCGGCGGCCACGCGCCGAAGTTGGGCGCGCACACGGGCGAGCAGTTCATCGAACGAGAACGGCTTGACGAGGTAGTCATCCGCGCCGGCGTCGAGCCCCGCGATCCGATCGGGCACTGCATCGCGGGCGGTCAGCATGATGACCGGCAATGGCGGGCGGTGTTCCACCAGTTCGGCCTCGCGAAGGCGCCGGGCGATTTCGAGGCCATCAACGCCGGGAATCATCACATCGAGAATGAGCAGATCGGGCGGGTCGTCGCGGAGTGCGGCGAGGGCGGAGCGCCCATCGGCGGCGGTTTGCACGGCATACCCCTCGAACAGCAACCCGCGTCGGACGAACCCCGCGATGCCCGGTTCGTCCTCGACGACCAGGATTCGTGGTTTGTGGTCCTTGCGCGCCGCGTCCGTCATGCGAAAGATGGTAACCCCGGTCCCGGAGAATGGCGAACCGGCAGCCTTGCGGGGGCCGCCGGTTCGCAGGGAAAGGGGGTTGGGGAGTGGGAGAGAGAAGGGATCGGTCCTGCTAGCTGGCATCCGCCGGGCGCTCGCCGAGGATGACGGGGATGATCTGCTGATCGCCATCGCGGTCGATGGTGACCTGGATGGTGTCGCCGGACTCGTGCTGCATCAACTGGTCGAGCAGCGGCGCTTTGCGGGTGACGTTGGCGCCGTCGATGGCGACGACCACATCGCCGGGCAGGATGCCAGCGTCATCGGCGCCGGAACCGGCAACGACATCCTCGACCATGTGGCCGATGGGAAGTGCCGAGCCCTGGATGCCGAGGAACGGCCGGTCGACCGAACCGTCGACGAGAAGCTGGTCCACCACGTCGAGCGCGGCATTGCCGTCGATGGCAAAGGCCATGTCGGCCGGTGCCGTGCCCATCTGATCGGAGCTGATGCCCGCGGCGTTGACGCCGATGACCTCGCCCTTCAGGTTGAGCAGCGGGCCGCCGGAGTTGCCGTGCCAGATGTTGGCGTCATGCTGGATGAGGCTGTTCAGGCCGTAGCCGTCGAGATCGCGGCCCTTGGCGTTGATGGTGCCTTCGGTCACCGTGTTGGTGAACTCGCCGAGCGCGCTGCCGATGGCTACGACCTGCTCGCCGGGGCGGGCGGCCTCGGAGTCGCCGAAGCAGGCGACACCCGGAACGCTCTTGCCCTTGAGATCGAGCTGGACAACCGCGATGTCAAGCAGGTCATCCTTGCCGACCAGGGTCGCGTTGACGGT
>CAIPGK010000235.1 GCA_903864575.1 uncultured Chloroflexota bacterium | reverse complement strand
CGGCGCAGACCTCGCCGCGGTCCTCTCGAACTGGGGCGACGCCCCGCGCGTGCCGTTCCCGCCGTCGGACTGCCCGCTGAATCTCGTGAACCCCTGAACGACGGGCACAAGACCTGACACCGAAGAGAAAGGCCGCCACATCGCTGGCGGCCTTTCCACTTTGCACGCCGCCGTGCTAAGCCCAGCGTTCACGGTCAATGGCATGACCGCACCTCCTTCAAGGTGTGGAATCCCGGTGCTCCCGATTCCGAGTGCGTGCAGCGCTGACGAGCCCCAAAACAAACACAGCCCGACGGTCAGCCGGGCTGCGGAAGGGCTACGAGAGCCGTCATGAACACGAACGCAGAAGGGGGCGTTGTTCAGCCATCACGGGCACGCACCCCAGCCCGCGAGAACGAACGCGAGGTCACTGCCGCTGACGACTCCGTCGTTGTCGATGTCGCAGTCGAACTTGTTCGAGCCGTCCGAACCCCACGCGGCGAGCACCGCAGCGAGGTCGGTGCCGTTCACGACGCCGTTGTTCGTGATATCGCCGGGGCAGGGATCGACTTCGCAGGTGTCGGGGATGCCGTTCGCGTTCGTGTCGGCGAGCTGGCCCGTGAGGATCTGACCGTAGTCGACGATGCCGTCGCTGTTGCAGTCGGCGGACCACTCGATGATGAAGTAGTAGATGTCACCGCTGTCCGCAGGATAGTCGCCCCAGGTACAGCCGTTCTCGTCGGGCATCGTCACGAGGAATGTCTCACCGCCGTTCGGTTGGTTGAAGTACCAGTCCGTGTATGACCATTCGCTGCCGTCCACCCAGTACCAGCCTTCGTTGGGCGCGCTGTTTGGGATTTGCCGGCCACCGAGGAAGACCCTGTTCCAGATCGGGAACTGCTTGGGCGGCACGATTCGCTCGACGAAGGAGTTCTCGGGATCGGTCGAGGTAGATGCGAGGTCACCTTGCAGGACCTGTGCGGCAACCCGGCACGCAAACCAGTCGCCGACCTTCGGCCGCAGCTGGTACCAGTGTCCGTTGCCGCCTTCGCTCTCGCGCCACTGCACGGGGTTATCCCCGACCACACATGGCACGCCCTGTTCGCAGCAGTCGGGGATGTTGTTTCCGTTGTAGTCGGGCAGCGAGCCGTCGCGGATCTGACCGTAGTCGACGATGCCGTCGCTGTTGCAGTCGGCGGACCATTCGTACACGGCCCTGTTTCCCGGCCAACCTTGTGCAATCTCGCTCTCGATGTTCCAGCAGAACTGACCGAGGCAGTTCGAACGCCCGCAGAGCTCGACCGCGTAGCCTCCACCCGGATTGAACCCTCCGGGGCACCAGAATGCGTATTCGAATGGCTCCCCAGTCACCCACGACATGGGCGCGGGCCAGTTGCTCTGCCCGCCGAGCCAGATGTCGGCTTCCTGGACGTAGAGAATCGACTCGACGAACGAACGCTCCGCCTCGGATGTGACTGTCGCGAGGTACGCACCCTGAGATGCCGCGTGGTCGCGGTGCGGGGTCCAGTGGAGCACCTGCTGATCGAACCGATACCAGTGCCCATTCCCGCCATCCTCCACGCGCCACTGCACGGCGTCCTGCGCCGACGCGCCCCCGACGATCATCGCGGCGCATGCCGCAGCCATCCACCTGAAGTCCATGATTCGATCCTTTCTCCCGTGGGTTGGCCCGCGGGTCGTGAGTGGGGAAGGTAGCGGAGCGGCGCGCGCGATCCAAGCTCGCGCGGCGGATTCGGGTGGACCGTCGGATTCCGTCACCTCCGCGGTGCGGCGGGCAGGATTCAGCTGTCTGAATCTGCAGCGATTCTTGACAGGTGATTTCCGGGGTTCGATCTTGGTTCCGTCTTGGCCGTCCGCTACCTTGGAGGCCCCGCACCGCGCCCGTCACGGCGCGGCGGGGGGCGAGGCTCTCGAAGATGGCGGTGGATGGTTCCGCCGTGTGGGCCGTGGATCGCAGCGTGACGCAAGGGGATGAACGGATGAGCAGCATGTGGCGCAAGCAGGTCGCGGGTGCGTTGGTTTCGGTGTCGGCGCTCGCGATGGTGGCGCCCGTGGAAGCGCAGGTGGTGCGGGCGTGGGGCAACAACGAGTACGGACAGGTCAACCTTCCTAGCGATCTCGGGTCCGTGACCCAACTTGGCGCGGGGCTGTTCCATTCGGTCGCTCTCCGCGCCGATGGCACGGTTCGCTGCTGGGGTCGCAACGACTACGGCCAGTGCAACGTGCCTACGGATCTCGGCTCGGTCGCGCGCATCACGGTCGGCGGTCATCATGCGGTTGCCGTGCGCTCGGACGGTTCGATCCGCTGCTGGGGCTTGAACGACTTCGGCCAGTGCAACACGCCTGTTGATCTCGGTACCGTTTCAAGCGCCGCAGGTGGCGCGTACCACACCGCTGTGCTCTGCTCGGATGGGAGCATTCGCTGCTGGGGCTACAACCTTTACGGCCAGTGCAATGTGCCTGCAGATGTCGGAGCCGTCGCCGCGATCGGGAGCGGCGGGTATCACACCATCGCAGTGCGCGCGAACGGCACCGTTCGCTGCTGGGGCTTGAACGACACCGGCCAGTGCAATGTCCCCGCCGATCTCGGGGCCGTCATCGAGGCGACTGGTGGCGCGCAGCACACGATCGCGCAGCTTGCCGATGGAACCGTTCGCTGTTGGGGCTTGAACGACTTCGGCCAGTCCACCGTGCCGCCGGGGCTGTCCGGTGTCGTTCGCGTCGCAGGTGGCGACCTCAACACGCTCGTGCAGCTTTCGGACGGAACGATCCGCGGCTGGGGCTATGACGCCTTCGGTCACACGACGCCGCCGAGCGATCTTGGAAGAACACTCCAGATCATGCCAGGCGGCTACCACACGCTTGCCCTCCCCCTCAGTTGCTCCGCACCGACGCTCAACCGCGCCTCCGGCAACCTCGGCGCGATCGGCTCTGGCACTCCGCGCCAGTTCATCTTCAGCGCGCTTCCCGCCGCCGCGTCGAGCGCCACCATCCGCGTGCGCGTGCGCAGCGACCTGAACCTGGCGTCCGAGTTCCTCACGCTGCGGCTTGACGGCGTCACGACGGGCACGCTCTTCGTCTCGGGCGCGAACGACTGCCCCGCGACGCCCGACGAGGTGGCCGTCACGGTGCCGCTCAAGACGCTCGCCGGCTATCTCGCCGACGGCTCGCTCACGGTGCGCCTCGAGGCCTCGCCGCTTGTCAGCGCCACGCAGTGCCCGGACGGCCTCTGCGAGATCTCGATCTCCTACGAAGCCGCGCCCGTCGACTGCAACGCGAACGGCATCGAGGACACCTGCGAGGTGCGCATTCCCGGCAACGACTGCAACGGAAACGGCATCCCCGATTCGTGCGACATCGCGTCGGGAACCT
>CAIPGK010000234.1 GCA_903864575.1 uncultured Chloroflexota bacterium | reverse complement strand
GTCAGCCGGTTCCAGTCGAGAGCGGGAAACTCGGAGATGTGATCGAGCACGATGTCCGGGAACGGACCATCCAGCGGCACGCGCCCGTATTTGCCCTGGCGGATCAGCACCGTCGTGGCCAGATCGGGGCCAAGTTGCCTGCGAAACTCCGTCAGGATCGAAGGCTTGTCCTCCACCATGACGTAGCGATCCCCGGGAAAGGCCGCGATCGCCTCGCCAAAATGCTCGATCTTCTGTTCGAAAACGAGCACATTCCCGCGTGCCGCCTCCGTCAGGCCGGCCCGCCAGATCTTGCTGGGCTGAAACGTCTGGTCGCCCTCGGAGAGAATGGCCGTCCTGCCGAGCGCCTGCGCGTGAGCGAGCGCCTCGCGCGCTCCCGGGAAGACGAACTCGTCGTATCGAAACCCCATCACCAGATCGGCGACGGCGAATCGCAATCTCCGGCGCTCGTCCGGTGAAATCGGCTCTCCATCGAGATCCTGGTCGTAGCGCGCTACCGTGAGCGGGATATTCACTTTGCCGGTTTCGGCACGAATGACTTCGTACAGCTCCCAGAATCGCGCCGCGCCAGCCACGCCAAGAAGATCGAGCAGCGCAGCGTCGATCGCCCGCTTGGCGCGGTCGTTGTCCAGGAGCGTGTTGTCGACATCGAACAGGATCGTCAGTTCCACGCATTCCCCACAGTTGACGCACGGCTCCTGGCCATCGCGAGGTCCGCATCGAACCCCGGCAACGGCCATGGTTACAACCGTCCGATGAACGTTCCCGCGCCTCCTGCGGCCATCCAATTCGATTTCCCGGCATCCCGATGCCCGAACGGCGGCAGGTGCACGCTCAACTAGACTGGAACCACCAGGTTCTTGAGGACGCCGCCGCTCAGGGAGGCTTCCATCGCCTTGGCGAAATCGGTCACCGGGTAGGCATCTGCCAGAAGCGGCTTGACGTCGAGTGTGCCGTCCGCGATCGCCGCGATGGTCTTCGGGTAGCAGTATGGTCCAAGGTGGCTGCCGTGGATGTTGAGCTCCTTGGTGTCGCCAATGATCGTCCAGTTGATCGTCGCGGGTTCATTGAACACGCTGAACTCGACGAAGGTTCCAAGCTTCCGGATCATCTGCAGGCCCTGGCCGATGCCTGCCGGATTGCCGCTGGCCTCGATGTACACATCGCAGCCATAGCCACCCGTCTCCTCCCGGACCCGCGCGACTACATCCTCGGTCACCACATTCAACGCGAGGTCCGCGCCGAATTCGCGGGCCAGGTCGAGCCGGTAGTCTTTCGCGTCAAGCGCGATGACCTTGCCAGCCCCCTGCATCCTCGCGATCTGCAGCATGCACAGTCCGATGTTTCCCACGCCGCAGATCACCACCGTGTCGCCCGGCTTGATCTCGCCGCGGTCCACCGCGTGCCATGCGCAGGCTGCCGGCTCGATGTATGCCGCCTCACCATCACTGAGCGCCTCGGGAACCTTGTGCACCCGCGCCTTCGCCGGGTACAGACAGTACTTTGCCATCCCGCCGTTCAGGTAGTGTTTGAATCCGAAGATATGGTGTACGTGGCACATCCAGTACTTGCCGTCCTTGCAGAACCGGCACTCCTCGCATGGGACAATCTGCTCGGCGATAACGCGGTCACCAAGCCGGACGCCATGCTTTTCGGCCGCGCCCTCCCCCATCGCGACAATGTGCCCCGCGTACTCGTGGCCGGCAATGCAGGGTCCCTCGAGGTATCCGCCGCTCATCTCCTTGCCCCAGAACAGCTCCCCCCCGGTGAAGCACTTCATGTCAGAGGCGCAGATGCCGCAGGCATCGACCTCGATCAGCAATTCACCCGGCCCCGGGGTTGGAACCGGCACTTCCTCGACGCGGTAGTCACGAGGACCGTGCGTTCGGACCGCAATCATCGTCTTGGGAAGGCTCATCGTCGCTCCTCATCATCCGATACAGGCCGCGCCCCGGGAACGCGCCCACCACGATCAAGGCCATGCTGCTCCGGTCGGCAGGATACCCCACCCTTGCGGGGCCTCGTTGGGCAATGGAACGAATGCCCTTCATAATGGCCGCAGTCATCCGGAAAGGAGCCGATCGGTGCTGAACAATCCCAAGGTCCGCGAGGCGCTCATGGGTGGCGCCGCCACCGCCAACTCAAAGGTCCGGCAGCAAATCGAGGCCTTCGTCCAGACGGAGGTCGCCAAGGCCACCGGTCCGCTGTTCGCACGTATCCGCGAACTGGAAGCCCGCGTTGACCAACTCGAGTCCCAGTCCGGCAAGCGCCCGGCCCGCCCGTCAGCTTCCGCGGGCAACCATTTCGACGTCTAGCGTCGATCCTGCGCCGACCGTCGCGGGGCGGCTACCCCTTTGTCGCCCCCGCGGTCAGGCCCGAGACATAGTTGTCCACCAGGAAGGCATAGGCCACCGCCACGGGCACTGACCCGAGAATCCCCGCGGCCATGAGCGATCCCCAGAAATAGACATCCGCCTTGATGAGGTCGCTGACGACCCCGACCGGGACGGTTTTCATGTCACCGGAACCCATGAAGACCAGCGCGTAGAGAAACTCGTTCCACCCCAGCGTGAAGCAGAAGATCGCCGCCGACAGCACACCCGGCATCGCCAGCGGGAGCACGATGCGAACCATCGCCTGCAGGCGGTTCGCCCCGTCCACGAGCGCGGCATCCTCGAGTTCCCTTGATATGGTCCGGAAATATCCCATCAGCAGCCATGACGCAAAGGGAATCAGGAACGTCGGATAGGTCAGGATCAACGACCAGTACTTGTTGTACAGCCCCAGCTTCGACACGATCTGCGAAAGCGGGATGAACAGCAGCGTCGGCGGGACGAGGTACAGCAGGAAGATCAGGATGCCCATCGAGTCGCCGCCGCGAAACGTGAACCGCCCCAGCGCGTAGCCGATGAGGATCGAGCAAAAGAGCGACAGCGCGGTCGCGCCGACCGTCACGATGACGGTGTTGAGGATCCACCGGGGAAAGGCCGTCTCCTCGAAGAGGTAGCGGTAGTTGTCCAGCGTCGGATTGACCAGTTTGAACGGGTTGATGCGGGTGTCCAGCAGCGCGTCGTCCGGCTTCAGCGAGATGATCAGCATCCAGACGAACGGGAACAGGAGGAACACCGAGTAAAGCGCCAGCGGCAGCCAGAGCTTGAGAAACCGGTTGCCGATCGTGTTGCTGCCGACCATTTCTGCTCCGTTGGTTATCGGCTATCGGCTCCGCGACCGGGCGCGGGTGCGAGCGGCGACCGTCGCCACGGCCCGCGTGTCCGTCCAGAGCTCAGTCATCCCGCCGGACGTGCCGGAGCAAGATCGCGGCGAAGACCGCGAGGAACGGGAACATCGACATCGCGATCGCGGCGGCCTGCCCGAGCGCGGAGAACCCCATCGTCTGGTAGGCGTAGGTGCCGAAGACGTGCGTGCCGCCATTCGGGCCGCCCTTCGTCAGCACGTAGATCAGCTGGAAATCCGAGAAGGTCCAGATGATCGAGAAGAGCGTCGAGATCACCACGATCGGCTGGATCGTCGGCATCGTGACCGCGCGGAACCGCTGCCACGCCCCTGCGCCGTCCAGCGCCGCCGCCTCGTGCAATTCGGTGGGAACCGCCTGCAACCCGGCGAGAATCGAGATCGCGAAGAACGGGATACCGCGCCAGACGTTGGCGAGGCAGAGCGACGCGAGCGCGTTTACCCGGTCGCCGAGGAAATTGATGTTCTCGTGGACAACGCCCCAATCCTTCAGCACCCAGGAGATCGGGCTCAGCACGCTATCGAACAGCATCAGCCAGGCGAGGCTGCTGATGGCCGTCGGCACGATCCAGGGCAACAGCAGTCCGGCCCGGATGAAACGGCTGAACCGAAACGTCTGGTTCAGCACCAGTGCCAGTCCCAGCCCGAGCACAAGCTTGAACGGCACGGTCACGAAGCTGTAGATGAACGTGTTCGTGACCGTCCGCTTGAACACCGGGTCGCTCAGCAGGTAGCGGTAGTTGTCGATTCCGATCCAGCTGTACTCCTTGAAGCCGATCATCTTGTCCGTCAGCGACATCGAAATGCCGAGGACGAAGGGATAGGCCATGAAGATCAGAAGCAGGATCAGTCCCGGTGCGAGAAAGAGCCACGCCAGC
>CAIPGK010000233.1 GCA_903864575.1 uncultured Chloroflexota bacterium | reverse complement strand
GTTCGTTCACTCTCCCCCGACCTGGTGCTGACCGGGGCGATCATTCACACGATGGACCCGGCCGCTCCGCTCGCCGCGGCGGTCGCCGTCAAGGACGGTCGGTTCGTCGCCGTCGGGAGCGACGATGAGGTGCTGCCGCTGGCCGGTCCCGGAACAGCCGTCCACAACCTCGGAGGGGCGACAGTCATCCCCGGCATTGTGGATAGTCACAACCACCTGTTGATGACCGGGACGATGCTTCGTCAGGTGCAGTTGTACGACTGCCGGTCCGTCGGGGAAATCGTTTCCCGGGTGGCGGAGCGGGCGCGATCGCTTCCACCCGGAGCGTGGATTGTCGGGCGCGGCTGGGACGAGAGCCTGCTCGAGGAGCGCCGTCACCCGACCCGGCACGATCTCGATGCCGTGTCGCCCGATCATCCGGTTGTCATTCACCGGGTCTGGAACAAACTGGTCTGCAACTCCGCTGCGCTCAGGGCCGCGGGCATTTCGGCGGCAACGCCCGATCCCCCGGCTGACGTGCTCTACAGCGGCTCCTTCGAGCGCGATGGGCATGGCGAGCCGACGGGACTCTTCCGCGACCGGGCGAAGGAGATGATCACCAACGCGATCCCGGAGCCTTCCGCGGATGACCTCGTTGATTCGATCGCAACCGGATGTGATGCCTACCTGCGGGTGGGCATCACCGCGGTCGCGGAACCGGGGCTCTATCCGGAGCAGATGCGGGCCTACGCACGCGCTCGAAGGGAGGGCAGGCTCTCGGTCCGCACCGACATGCTGGTGGCCGGGTGGGGTTTCGGCGCGCCGGAAATCGAGGCCGGTTTGCAAGCGCGCGCGGAGTTCATCGGACTGGAGGGCGGTCTCGGCGACGGCATGCTGCGATTCGCCGGGCTGAAAATGATGCCCGATGGCGGCATGAGCGACCGCACCGCGCGCATGTTCGATCCGTATCTCGACCAACCGGACAATGTTGGGACCTGGACCGTCGAACCCGAGCGACTCGTGGAGTTGATCCGCTGGACGCACGATCACGGTTTGCCGATGGATATTCACACCTGCGGCAGCGAGGCGCAGGAGGTGGTCGTGCGGGCCTTTGCCGCCGCACAGCGCGCGAACCCGCAGCCGTGGATGCGCCACCGGGTGCATCACGCGTACTTCCCGACGCCCGCCGCGCTCGCGCTGATGGCGGAGTTCAGGATTCCGGCGCTCGTCTCCTCGCCGTTCCTCGCCAATCTTGGTGAGGGCTTCGTCAATAGCGTAGGCGAGGAGCGGGCCGCGCGCGCGATGCCGATGCGGACTTATCTGAACGCGGGGGTGCCGCTAGCTGGATCGAGCGATTCCCCGATTACCGACTTCTGCCCGTGGGTGGGGATGACGGCGGCTTGCACGCGCCGCACCGCCCTCGGCCGTGTGCTGGGCCCCGAGGAGGCGCTGACGGCCGGGGAAGCGCTTCGCAGCTACACCAGCGGCGGCGCATTCGGCATGGGTCGGGAGCGGGACCTCGGCAGCATTGAGATCGGCAAGGCGGCGGACCTGCTGGTGCTGGACCGGGACCCGTTCGCGCTCGCCCCGGACGCACTGTGGGAGGTGTGGCCGACGGCGACGATGGTCGGCGGCGCGTGG
>CAIPGK010000232.1 GCA_903864575.1 uncultured Chloroflexota bacterium | reverse complement strand
TCATCGAGTACCTGCCGCCCCAGCTCTGCCACGAGCGCCTGCGCCGCGAACTCGCCGCGGAGGAGCTCGTGCTGCGCCCAGACGGCACGATCCCGCTGCCGACCCGGCCCGGGCTCGGGGTCGAGGTCGACTGGGAGATCGTGCGCCGGTACGAGACGGCCTGATGTCCCGGCGCTGGGCGGCGTTCCTCGCCGCGGCATTCCTGCCCGCCCTGCTGGTCGTGCTGCCGATCGCGTCCTTTCTCCTGCTCTCCTTCTTCCGGGTCGAGGACAACCGGATCGTCCGGGATCCCAATCTCGGCAACTACGCCGAGGTGTTCGGCAACCCGACCTACCGCGGCGTCTATCTCGGTTCCCTCCTGCTCTGTCTGGAGGTCGCCGCGCTCACCCTTCTCATCGGCTACCCGGTCGCATGGTTCGTCTGGCGACGGCACGGGCGTCTGCGCACCCTCCTGCTCCTGCTGACCGTGCTCCCGCTTTTCATGAGCTACATCGTCAAGCTCTACACCCTGCGCGCGATGCTCGGGCGGAACGGGCTGCTCAACCAGGCGCTCCTCGCCATCGGGCTGCTCGACACCCCGAGCAAGACCTTTCTCTACAACCAGCGCGCCGTCCTGATGACGATGACGGTCATCTATCTCCCCTTCGTCATCCTCCCGATCTTCATCTCCCTCGAGCGCGTTGCCCCGCACCTGCTCGAGGCGTCGACCGATCTCGGGGCCAGCCAGTGGCGCACCTTCCGCCACGTCATCCTCCCCCTCTCGCTGCCGGGCACGGTGGCGGGCGCGCTCTTCACCTTCGTCCTTGCCCTCGGCGACTTCGTCACCCCGCAGATGGTCGGCGGCGCATCGGGGTTCACCTATGGCCGCCTCGTCTGGTCCCAGTTCGGTCTCGCCTACAACTGGCCGCTCGGTTCCGCCATGGCCGCATTGCTCCTGCTGACCGCGCTGGTCGTCATCGCCGTCGCCGCCGCGCTGGGGCGGAAGGGAGCGGTCTCGTGATGCGCTCGACCGGTGACCGCGTGGCCGAAATCCTCGCGGGGCTGTTCACCCTGATCGTGCTCATCGCGCTCTACGCCCCGGTCTTCATCAATGCGCTCTTCTCCCTGTTCGAACTCGACGACGGCCGGATCGTTCCGGGCACCTTTTCGCTCGCCCCCTACCGCACCGTCTGGTCCGATCCCGACGTCATCTCCAGCCTGCGCAACACCGCCATCGTCGCCGTCGTCGCGGTGTCGATTTCCTCCGCGCTCGCGATCCTTTTCGCGCTCTACACCAGTCGCGCCGACGCCATCGGCCGGAACGGGATCGAACTCGCGATCTACCTGCCGTTCCTCCTGCCGCCGATCATCACCGGCCTCTCCCTGCTCGTCGCCTGCGCCAACGCCGGCATTTCCCGCGGCCTCGCCACCATCGTGCTCGGCCACACCGTCTTCGTGCTGGCCGTCACCTACCGGCTGGTGAAAACCCGGCTCGACGCCATGCCCCGCTCCCTCGCCGAAGCCTCGGCCGATCTCGGCGCGTCCTCCTTCCAGACCTTTCGCTACGTGCTGCTGCCCCATCTCCTCTCCGCGATCGTCACCGGCGCGTTGCTCGCGCTGACCCTCTCCTTCGACGAGACGCTCATCACCGTCTTCGTCAGCGGCGACCGCATGACCCTTCCGCTGCGGTTGTGGGCGATGATGCGGGTGGGATTCACCCAGGAGATCAACGCCCTCGTCACCGTCGTGCTGGCGGTCTCGATCGTCCTCGCC
>CAIPGK010000231.1 GCA_903864575.1 uncultured Chloroflexota bacterium | reverse complement strand
GCCGAGAGCCAACACCCGACACCCGACACCCACGAAAGGAGTTCCCCATGATCGACCCGGCACAGGTGCTGCTGGAAGGGCCGGCGACGGCCACGGGAGCGCAGGCGATGGCATATGCCCGGGCGCGCGGCGCGCGGCGACTGGAGGCGGTGGACGCGTTCATCGCCGAACTCTGGGCCATCTGCCGCCGCGCGGGGTATGACCCCGCAGTGGTTTTTGCCCAGTTCTGCGATGAAACGGGGGCCGGCACGTCCCCGGCATGGACGGCGCGGCTCAATCCCGGCGGTATCGGCATTACGGATGGCGGCGACGAGGGCATTGCCTTCCGCAGCGGCGAGGATGCCGCCCGCGCGATGCTCGTCCACCTCTCCGCCTACGTGCGCGGCTACGATCCGGCGCTGTGGCGATATATCGCGCTCGATCCCCGCTATGTGAAGCCGCTCGAACTCGGGTACGGCGCGACCGTCCGCCGGCTGGCCGATCTCGGCGGCGGGGCGTGGGCATCCAACCCGCGCTACGCGGCACAGATCGCCGGACACCTCGCCGCGCTGCGCGCAACGGCGGCGGCCCCGGCAAGCGCCATGCCGCCCGAACCCGCCGTGGCGCGAGCTGTGGCGCCGGAGGGCATTGTCTGGATTGGCACGCCGAACTTCCACCCCCGCCCGGCGAGCGTGGAACCGGAGGCGATTGTGTTTCACGTCACGGACGACCTGGCCTTCGCCAATGTCCGCGACTGGTTCCGCAGGCCGGAGAGCGGGGCATCGTCCCATTTCGTGGTCGGGCAGGACGGCGCGATCGCACAGTTCGTCTCTACCCGGGATGCGGCGTGGACGAACGGCGTCATCCGCGAGCCGCGCGAGGATTTGCCGTGGCTGCGGGAGGCCGTCCGCCGCTGCGCCCCGCCGGGGGGAGCGAATCTGAACGATTACACCGTCACGATCGAGTGCATCGGCAAGCCCGGCCTGCCATTCCCGCAGGAGCAGATCGCGAGCGTCATCGCCCTTGCCCGCTACCTGCTCGCCCGCTACCCGGCGATCCGGCCCGTCCGCGACCGGTTCCTCCGCCACTCGGACATCGACGCCGTATCCCGGTCCTACTGCCCCGGCCCGACGTTTCCGCTCGGGCAGGTGATCGCCGCGTGCGGCGGATGATCGGCTTGCGGGCGTATGGGCGTGTCGGCGTATGGGCGTGTCGGCGGATTTGCCGCTGGCGCGCTCGGAATCGCCTCGCCGTCCGCCTGAGGCGACCGCACCCGGCAGCCCCGTCCACGAGCCCGGGCGACAACAGAGCAGTTCGCGAAATGCGTGCCGACACCCCGAGGCAGCAGGCATCTCGTCGTCGCCCGGGGATGACGGAAGCTCCGAGCGCGACCGCAAGCCCATATGCCAACGATCTCGAAAGGAGATGCGCATGGAACCATTCATTCTCGGCGCGCCGCTGGTGGCGCTGGTTCCCGGATTGGTGGAAGCGATGAAGCGCGCAGGGATGGCCTCGCGCTGGGCGGGCTTGGCGGCGGTGGGGTGGGCGACGGCGCTCGTCGCGCTCGCCGATCTTGCGGGGGCGAACCTCACCGGGGGGCCGGGAGCGGGCGGTCCGCTCACCCCCGGCCGCGTGGCGGGGTGGCTGCTGGCGGGGGTGGTCTATGGGCTTGCCGCCGCCGGTCTGTACAGTCAGGCACGGGCGGCGAGGCAGGGGTAGAGGACCGGGGAATCGCGCCCGCGCGAGATCCTTCGTTCCCCGGAGTGACGACCGGCTGATTGGCCGGGCTAGCGCTCGCCCGCGTTGAAGTGGGCTGTGCAGCCGCCGTCGATCGGCAGGATCGTCCCGGTGGCGAAGGAGGCGTCGTCGCTGGCGAGGAAGGCGACTGCCGCGGCGACTTCCGAGGGCTGGGCCTGCCTGCCGAGCGGTTGCAATGCCGCCGCCGCCTCCCGGCTCGCGAGGGAGCGGGCGGCATCCTGCGGGCTCATCCGTTCCCGCCGCCGCTCCATGTCGGTGTCGATGAACCCCGGAGCGACCGCGTTGACCCGGATGCCGCGCGGCCCGAGATCGACCGCGAGTTGCTGGGTGAGGGCGATCACGCCGCCCTTGGAGGCGCAGTAGGCCGCCCCGTCGTGCGCGCCCACCATGCCGAAGATGGAGGCGATGTTGACGATTGCGCCGTGTCCCGCCGCCGCCAGGTGGGGGATCGCATACTTGCAGCAGAGGAACGGGCCGCGCAGGTTGACCGCGATGACCCGATCCCAGTCCGCGGTGTCCAGCGTGTCCGCCGGCAGGGAGTCGCCGGGGATGCCTGCGTTGTTGACGAGGATCGACAGACCGTCCACCGCCGCGCGGCCGATCATCTCCCGCACGCTCGCTTCATCCGCCACATCGCAGGCGACGAACCGGGCCCGGCCGCCGCGCGCGGCGATGAGCCGCACCGTCTCCTGGCCCGCGTCATCCTGGCGATCCGACACGATGACTGCGGCCCCCTCGTCCGCGAGGCGAAGCGCGATGGCCCGGCCGATGCCCGACGCCGCGCCGGTCACGATGGCGGGACGTCCTGACAGTCGCTGCGTGGTCGCGCTCATGGTCGTCCTCAGCCGGATTTCGCCAGTCCGTTCGTCACGGAAGTGTCGTTGGTCCGGGGGTAATTGAACAATGTCGAGCCAATGGCGCGAGGCCGGGCATCAGGCCCGGCCTCGCGTGGTCCCGGTTCGGTTACTGAGTCTGGCCGCGCGTGAGTGCGGCCACTTCGGCGCGCAGGGCATCGATCTGGGCCTGCTGATGCTGCAGGGGGGCGGCGAGGGCGGCGGTGAGCTTGGGGTAGTCGAGGGTGCGCATGCCGTCCGGGCGGCGGCCGACGACCTCGGGGAGAACGGCTTCGACGTCGTCGGCCAGGAAGCCGATCTGGCGGGCGGAGCCCATCCGCGTCTCCGGCTTCCAGTCGAAGCGGACCGGACGGAGGGCGGCCACGAGATCCAGCCCGTCGGTGATCGGCTCGACGGCCTCCTTCAGGGCGGCGTCGGAGGAGGAGAGGATGATGACGCCGTCGGCGTCGACCTGGAGTGAGGTGCCTGCG
>CAIPGK010000230.1 GCA_903864575.1 uncultured Chloroflexota bacterium | reverse complement strand
TCGATCTCGTCGTTCCAGAGCCGCTGGTAGTCGACCTGCAACGGATAGTCGAATCCGTCGTCGGCCATCCAGAGAATGACATGGCCTGCGCCATGTTCTGCCGCGAAATCGACGGCGGCGCGTGCCGTGTCGATGGCCCGTTGTCGAGTCACGCGATCCGGAGCGGTGAACGCGCCGTTGGCGAGGGCAGGACCTTCGAACCGGAGATTGAGCGCGGTCAGCGGGAGGCCGGTGTCCTCCAGCAACGGCTTGATTCCGCCTGCCGGGAGGTTGTCGATGTGCTGCGGGTAATTGAGCTCGAAGGCCGAGAGTCCCGGAGTCGTCGCGGCGAGCCGGATCGCATCCTCGACCGATCGCCCGCCTCGGCGAAATGAGTTCAGTCGGGTCGCGTAGCGATGTCGAGCCGGCGAGTGGTTGCTGCTCACGGTGGCGTTGCTCCCTGATGGTTCGCAATTCGCGGGAAAGGATGGCACGGGTTGGTAGGCATGCCAACGAATGGCAGCCGCATGGTGTTGACACTCTGCCAGACCACCGCGATAGTAATAGTGGCTCGCGCACGAACGAGAGCCCTCGGGCTCGTGGTTACAGCCCGGTGAACAAGGAGGTTCAAATCGTGGACGATCGGAAGCGCATCATTACCGCGCCCTTCAACCGGCGCACGGTCCTGAAGTCGGCCGTCGGGGCGGCGGCTGGCTTCTATGCCTCAGGAATGGTCGGCAAGTCCTACCGCCGCGCGCGCGCGCAGGACGACGTCCTGAGCCAGATCCTCGCCATTCCCGGCGCCGGCGGCCAGCCGACCGAGGCGGACATGGTGAAGGTCGGCGAGCTCTGCCTGCGGTCTGACAAGAAGGATGCTTTCAAGGGGCAGACTGTCACCTTCATCGGCCTCAACAACGCCGGCTACCATAACAACATCTTCCGCCCGCTGAGCCAGGCCTGGGCGGAGTACACCGGCGCAACGATCAACTGGATCGATGTCCCGCAGAGCGACGTCTTCGCGAAGGTTCAGCAGGGCATCGCGACCGGCGAGATCGAGTTCGACATCATGGAGGCTGGCGCCCCGTGGGAAGGCGACCTGCTCGGCCGGGGCCTCTGCTCCGAAATGCCCGATTGGGTCAAGACCCAGATCGAGATCGACGACTACGTCAAGCTCGTGCAGGCCCCGGTCGGCACCTGGGATGGCAAGGCGTACCGCATTTCCATCGACGGTGACTGCCACAACTTCAACTACCGCACGGACATCTTCTCCGATGCCAAGCTGGCCGAGGAGTGGAAGGCTGGCGGCGGCGAGGGTGAGTGGGGCGTCCCGACCACCTGGCAGCAGATGAATGCGGCCACCACCTTCCTCAAGGGCAAGACGCTCGATTCCACGGGTGAGGATCTCTACGGATTCCTCGATGCCGTCAAGCCGGGCGGTGGGTTCACCTGGTACTTCTTCGCCAGCCGCGCGTCGGCCTACGCGAAGTACCCGGGCGATCCGGCGTGGCTGTTCAACCCCGAGAACATGGACCCCTACGTCAACAACCCGGCCTTCGTCCGCGCCCTTCAGGACATGATCGACTCGGTTCCGAACGAGCCGGCCGACCAGAAGAACGCCGACCTCCTGACCACTCTCGGCCAGATTCTCGGTGGCACCGGCGCGGCTTGCGCCTGGTGGGGTGACGTCGGGTCCAACGTGTACACGAGCGACACCTCGATCGTTCAGGACAAGATGGGCTTCTCCATCCTCCCCGGCTCGATCGACGTCTACAACAACAAGGCCGCCGCCTGGGAGACCCCGTCGGAGGGCCCGAACTTCGCCCCGAACGAGGCATACATCGGCTGGGGGCTTTACGTCACCAAGAAGTCCGAGGAGCGTGGCGTCAACGAAGCCGCGTGGGACCTCGCGGCTCACCTTGGCGGCAAGGATCTCTCCACCTGGACCGCAATCTACCCGTCCGGCTTCCAGCCGTACCGGAACAGCCACTTCAATCTCGAGTACTGGACCAACGCCGGTCTCCCGGGCGAGTTCGCCGAGAGCTACCTCGCGTCCCAGTCCGACTCCTACAACCACCCGAACGGCGCCATCGAACCGCGCATCCCGGGAATCTTCGACTACTACATCGCGGCGGAGGAGGAAGTCTCCAAGGCTGTCGCTGGCGAGAAGACGGCCCAGGAAGCGCTGGATGCCGCCGCCGCCGCGTGGCAGGAGATCACCGACCGCAATGGTCGCGAGGATCAGTTGAAGCTGTACAAGGGCGCGCTCGGCATGTAGCGCTCCGGCC
>CAIPGK010000229.1 GCA_903864575.1 uncultured Chloroflexota bacterium | reverse complement strand
CCGATTTCGGGCATGGATCCGGGCGATCTCGACCGGCGGTTGTCCCGCGAGACGTTCGTTGGCGCCAATCCGTCGCAGGATGCCGCGCATGACATCATCGGCGTGCTCGCCCGCGAGATGCCCTGGATGGGATCGCGAACCGATGCATGACCGTCGTGTCGCCCTCGACTGACCTGCTGCAGCGCTCGAACCGCACGTAGTACACTATCAGGCGGCGAAGCGGGCCTGCGCGTGCGGGACATGTTTCGCCGTACCACTCGGCGGTATCGACCCCGCCGGGAGAGGATGGTGGGGTGAACGAGACCTGGGAGCGTCCCGCGAATGAAGACGCGTTCGTGCGGGATGCCTTGTTCGGATGGCGTGGTTCCTCGGTGGTGCTGTTTGGCGACTACCGCGACGAACGATGGACCGTTTCCCGTGGCTGGGTCGAGGACGATGCCCTGAAGGATGTCCGACGCTGGACGTTCGCGGCCCCGAGCGCATTCGCCGGGCAGGTGCGCCGGCTGGTGCTCGAAGCCACCAATGACGGAACGATGGCGCGACTCGTCAGTGGCGACGCGCTCCACTGGGCAGAGCAGCAGGCTACCAGCCAGCCACTCGCCTGATCCGGACCCACTCGGCTCACCCGAGATGAAGCAGCAACCGCGCCCCCAGCGCCGCCGCAGGCGGCAGGGGGCGCGTCGCGTTCAGCACCCACTGCAGCCTGCGGGGATCGCCGATGAAGCGTTGTGACCAGAGTTCGCACCGCAGACGCGGCAGCACCCGGCGCGTGATGTTCTCCGCGTATGGCACGAGCGCCGCCGCGGAGACGTCCCCAGCGGCAAGGCATCTCGCGAGTCGCTCCCCGGCCAGCGCCCCGGATTCAAGGGCAAACGCGATACCGGCGCCGGTTAGCGGGCCGACCAGCGCCGCAGCCTCGCCGGCAACCAACGCCCCGTCGGCAATCAGCCGGCGACGGCGTGGTCCGAGATCGAGCGGCCAGGATCGCGGCGCCGATTCCGGTTCCGCGCTTGCCAGCCATGCCGCGGCAGGCGACGAGCGATCGTGGAGATAGCGGTCATAGAGGGTGCGCAGATGTTCCTTCGCGTCTGATCCCGGGCGGGAAAGCGTGCCGACGCCGACATTTGCCCGACCGCCCGGCAGCGGAAAGATCCAGCCATAGCCCGGAAGCACCCAGCGATCGAGGGAAAAGACGATCCGGCCCGAAGGACTCGACACTCCCCGAAGGTAGCCTCGCATGGCGATGCCGCGCTCCGGGTCTCCCGGCCGCGGCGGATGGGACAGATCGGACATGATGCGGCAGCCATATCCTCCCGCCAGGATCACCGAGCGCGCGACCATTTCGACGGGTCCGCCGTCGCTTTCGCCGGTGACATGACGAAGACCGCCGGCGGCCAGCGAAGCGCTTCGGACATGAACCTGCCTCAGTGACGCGCCGGCACGGACTGCGGCATCCACCATTGCAGCATCGAACACCACCCGGGGAATGACGCGGGCGTCGGTGCCCCGAAGCACAGCGCGCCCTGTTGGCGTGGCGGGCGTGAGATCGAGCGACCCGCCATCGGCGGTGACCAGCGCGCCCGCCAGACGGGGATAGCCGGCCACAATACGTTCGTCGATGCCGAGGTCACGGGCGAGCGCCAACGCCCGTGCTCCGATGAGATCGCCGCAGGGCTTGTCGCGCGGGAATGCCTGACGGTCGAGCAGCGCCACGTCGCGTCCGGCCCGCGCGAGCTCCACCGCCGCCGCGCTGCCGGCAGGGCCGGCGCCGATGACGATCGCGTCGAAGAGTCGGCCGATCATTGCGTCAATCCTCGACTCCTCCGGTGAGGGCGAGCGCGAAGTAGCGTGCGTCAGGATGGGTGACGACGAGCGCGGCGGTCGTCTGCTCGGGATCGAACTGGAACCCCTCCGTGACGGTCACGCCAATTGCGCCGACATCGAGCAGTTGATCGACCAGTTCATGCTGGCGCAGATCGGGGCAACTCGGATACCCCCACGAGTAGCGCTTGCCCTGCTCCTCGCCCATCGAAAGCTCGCGGCGGATGTGCTGATGGATGAACTCCGCAAGCCCTTCCGCGCTCTGCACGCTGAGTCCGTGGCTGAAGAACGCCTCGGCGTACTCGCCCGCCGCCTGCAGGGTCTCGGTGCGCCTGGTCGCCTCCTCGCCCATCGTGACGATCTGGAACGCCGCGACATCGCGTTTGCCGAGGTCGATCGGCAGGTAGTAATCGGCGAGACAGAGGCGGTCCCGGCGCGGTTGGCGCGGGAAGGCAAACCGGGCGATCTCGCGGTCCCGCTCCACGGGATCGAAGACCACGAGGTCGTTGCCATCGGCGTTTGCCGGGAAGTAGCCGTAGCGCACGCGAGGGCGGAGCCAGCCCTGGGCAATCGCCTCCTGCTGCATTCGCTCGAGGCGAGGGAGGAACTCATCGGTCTGCATTGCCTCCCACGCCTGGTCCTTGAGTCCCTTGCCGCCCCAGTGGAGTCGGAACAGGGTCTTGAGATCGAGGCAGGGCCAGATGTCGCGGAGATCGATCCCATTCATCTCCCGAACGCCCCAGAATGGCGGAGCAGGCGGTTCCACGATGCGGGTGGCGCTGCGAGCGGTGTCTGACGCTTCGGAGGGAACGGAGAAGGCCTGCCTGCCTGGCCGGCCGAGCGCGGCGCGGGCCTGCTCCACGGTGCTCACGACCAGCGACTCGCGCCTCGCAGGATCCACGAGTTGGTCCATCAGCGAAAGCCCTTCGAACGCGTCCTTGGCATAGAAAACGCCTGGCTCGTAGGGAACCGTCTCCTCGACAAAGAGCGTCCGCTGGGCATAGGCGCGGTTGATCGCCGCGCCACCGATGATGACAGGGAATGGCAGCCCGGCGCGGTGAAGCTCCTGAACTGCCAGCGGCATCTGCTTGGAGGTGCTTACCAGCAGCGCGGAGAGGCCGATCGCGGTCGCGTTCGTCTCCACGGCTTTCTCGATGATGCGATTGACGGGCACCTGCTTGCCGAGGTCATGGACCGTGTAGCCGTTGTTGG
>CAIPGK010000228.1 GCA_903864575.1 uncultured Chloroflexota bacterium | reverse complement strand
GATGGCCGCGCCGATGGTGCCGCCCATCTGCCGGAAGAAGGTGGCCGAGCTGGTCGCCACCCCGAGGTCGCGGAACTCCACGGCGTTCTGGATCGCGGTGGTGATGGTCTGCATGGTGAGGCCGAGGCCCGCGCCGAGCAGGTACTGGAAGACTGCCACCTCCCAGAAGAGCGTGCGCTGGTTGATGGTCGAAAGCAGCAGCAGCGAGACCGCGATCAGCGCCGCGCCGATGATCGGGAAGATCTTGTACTTGCCGGTACGGGAAATAAGCTGGCCGGAGCCGATGGAGGTGGTGAAGATGCCGGCGACCATTGGCAGCAGGGCGAGACCGGATTGGGTCGGGGTCATGCCGAGCACGGCCTGAAGGAAGAGCGGGAGGAAGACGATCGCCCCGAACATCGCGATGCCCGCGAGGAAGCCGTAGAGATTGCCGACGCTGAAGACCGGATTGGCGAAAAGCCGCATCGGGATGATCGGCTCGGGCGCGCGCAGTTCGACGAACACGAAGGCGATAGCGAGCACGATCGAGGCGATCAGGAGGGTCAACGCCAGCCCGTTCGTCCAGCCCAGTTGATTGCCTGCCCAGTCGAGATAGAGCAGGAGGCAGGTGACCGAGGCGACGATGAGCGTCGCGCCGAGGTAGTCGATGACGTGATCGCGGCGATGGGTGGGCAGCCGAAGCGCGATCGTGGTGATGATCAGCGCAACGATGCCGACGGGAATGTTGATATAGAAGATCCAGCGCCAGCCGGGGCCGTCGGTGAACCAGCCGCCGAGGAGGGGGCCGGCCACACTGGAGATGCCGAAGACCGCGCCGAAATACCCCTGGTAGCGGCCGCGCTCGCGCGGCGGGATGACGTCGCCGATGGTGGCGAAGGCGATGGACATGAGACCGCCGCCGCCGATGCCCTGGAGGGCGCGGAAAGCGATCAGCTGGACCATGTTCTGGCTCATACCGGCCAGAACGGATCCGATCAGGAAGATGATGATCGCGGCCTGAAAGACCGGCCGACGCCCGTAGAGGTCGGAAATCTTGCCCCAGAGCGGGGTGGCCGCGGTGGAGGTCAGCAGGTAGGCGGTGACCACCCACGAGAGTTTGTCGAGACCGCCAAGTTCGCCCACGATCCGGGGGAGCGCGGTGCCGACGATGCTCTGGTCGAGCGCGGCAAGAAGCATTCCCGCCATCAGGCCGGAGAGGATGATCAGGATCTGCTTGTGGGAGTAGACGGCGCGTTCATCGGGTCCGGCATGACCCGGGATGGAGGACGACATGAAACGGGATCCTTCGCGATAGGGGAACGCGGCAGGGCCGCTCCTCCCGGGTAACCGACGGATGGTACCACCGGGGCTCGATCGAACGACGGCAGCCATACCCGGACCGCGCCGCTATCCGCTCCGGAGCCGCCAAACCAGCACGGCCGCCTCGGCCACGATGTGCCGGGAGATCTTCGACTGCCCCGCTGCCCGCTCGTGAAAGACGATGGGAACCTCCACGACCCGCGCGCCGGACCGCAGCGCACGCAGCGTGGTTTCGATCTGGAACCCGTAGCCATCGGCGGCGATCCGGTCGAGGTCGAGCGCGGCGAGCGTCTCCCGCCGCCAGACCTTGTACCCGCCGGTGAGGTCCGCGATGGGCACGCCGAGCACGGCCTTCGCGTACCGGCAGCCCCACTGGCTCATCGCCCGGCGCCAGGCGGACCAGCCTTCGGTGTCGCCGCCCGGCGCGTATCGGGACCCGATCGCGAGGTCGGCCTCGGCGGTGGCGGCGGCGAGCCGCGGCAGGTCGGCGGCATCGTGGGAGAGATCGGCGTCCATCTGGGCGATCAGGGGCGACTCCGCGGCGAGGGCGGCGCGGAATCCGGCGATGTAGGCCGGACCGATGCCTTCCTTGCCCGCCCGGTGCAGGACGGCGATGCGCCCCGGATGCGCGGCGGCGAGCCGGTCCGCGATGGCGCCGGTGCCATCAGGCGAGGCGTCATCGACGATCAGCAGGGCATAGTCATGGCCGAGGGCAAGGATGCGTTCCGCGAGGCGCGGCAGGGTTTCCCGTTCGTTGTAGGTTGGGGTGACGACGGTGACGCGGGGTGGGCCGTCAACCATCCGCACGGCTGCCGGGGGTGAACTGGATGAGCGGGATGGCGTCGAAGTCGAACTCGTCGAGCCGAGCGGGGCCGAGGGCGCGGAGGGTGTCGAGGCAGCGCTGGGCATCGATCACCAGTTGGCCGGTTTCGATGCCGAGGCAGCGCGGGACGAACCCGGCGGTTTTCTCGATGCCATCCTCCAGCAGCAGCAGCGCGCCCGCGTGATTCCCGCGCTTCGCGTGCAGGAATCCGACGCCAATTTGAAGGATGCCCTGGTAGAGCCGCCGAATGGCGCCCGGTTCGGCGTGCCACTCATGCTCGATGGTCTCGTGCGCCTCATAGAACTCGTGGCGGTTGAAGGCGGTGATGCCCTCGCGGACGCCGGGGGGAGGCGTGGCGTCGCAGGGGTCGGGGAACTCGACCCGAGCGGCGGTCACCAGCGGCGCGAGGATTGCGCGGGATGCGTTGAGGCGGTGTATCGCCGGACCCACCACGCCCTCCAGCATCATCGGCCCGCGGTAGACATGGGCGATGGCGCGGACAAGCGCGGGCCACGGCAGATCGCCCTCGCCCGGCGGCAGGTGGCGCTTCGCGGGGTCATTCTCGCGGTGATCCGAGAGGTGAACGTCGCGCACACGGGTGCCCATCGCGGCGAGCATCATGAAGGGGTTTTGCTTGGCCTCGACCGCCTGGAAGGGATCGAAGACGAACCCGACGGCGCCATCCGGGTCGGCATCCTCCAGCTGCCGGGCGAAGGCCGAGACGGCCCGGGTGGTCGGCAGGGCGCACCACGAGACATTCTCGATGGCGAGCGACATGCCCACGCTTGCGCAGGCGCGGCCGAACTCCACGGCGGCGGCGAGGAATGCGGCGCGGCCCTCGTCGGTGTCGCCGTCCGGCCGCTTCGGGCCGTGCCAGACGACGACCTTCGCGTCCAGCATGGCGGCAGCGGCGATAGCGCGCGAGAACATCGCGCGGCCTTCCTCGGCGCGGCGGCGGTAGGCATTGATGACGGGGTGAAACTCGTTCCAGACGTGAACGGCATGGACGTCGCAACCATGTCCGTCGCAGCGGGAGCGGAGGTCGGTGATGAATTCCGCGTCGTACTCCCCGGCGGTCTGGAGCATGATCTCGAGATCGGTGAAACCGAGGCGGGAGGCGATGGCGGGAACGTCCTCGGTGGGCGTCGGGTAGAGTGCGCCGCTCGAGATTCCGAGCCGCAGCGGCCCCCGATCCAGCACCGAACCAGCCATGTTCCCGGAACCCTCCCTCATGGACATGCGGATAACTGCATGCCGCGGGGATGGTACTACGTGGAGCGCGCGCCGTGGGCGCCCGATGCCTGCCCGATCGGGCACTGCGTGGACGAGCGTCGGACCGCGAGGGAGACCGGCACGCGCCGCACATCGCCTGCCGCGGGTTGTTCACCGGGGAGTCATCGGCCCGGGAGGGTATAGTGTGCCGGTATGGCGACCGGCCCGATGGGACGGTTGCCAGTCTGTGAGACGCAACCCGCGACCGACCCCGACGGACCATGACCGACACGCTTCGCCAACCTGCCCTTGTGGAAACGTCGCGGGCGCCCCGCCTGACGCGGCTCGAGGTGCATGGCTTCAAGAGTTTCGCCAACCGCACGGTGCTCACCTTCGATTCGGGCATCACGGCGGTCGTCGGGCCGAACGGCAGCGGCAAGTCCAATGTGGCGGACGCAGTGCGCTGGGTGCTTGGGGAGTCCGGGTCTTCCGCGCTGCGGGCGAAAAAGACCGAGGATGTGATCTTCGCGGGCGGGCAGGGGCGCTCCCCGGCGGGACTGGCCGAGGCGTCCCTCACCTTCGACAACAGCGACGGCTGGCTGCCGATCGAGTATTCCGAGGTGACCATCACCCGGCGGGCCTACCGCGGCGGCGAGAACCAGTACCTCATCAACGGCCGAAAGGTTCGGCTGAAGGATGTCCAGCACCTGACGGCGAGCCTCGGGCAGAGCCATGTGGTGGTGGGACAGGGGCTGATCGACGCCGCCCTCTCGCAGCGGCCCGCCGAGCGGCGGAACCTGTTCGAGCATGCGGCCGATCTTTCCGGGCTCCGGATGAAGGTCGCCGAGACCGAGCGCAACCTCGCGGAGACCGAGGCCAACAGCACCCGCGTGGCCGATCTGCTGGCCGACCTCGAGCCGCGGCTGCGCTCGATGGAGCGCGCCGCCCGGCAGGCGCGGGAATATCACGACCTCCGCTCCGAGCTGACCACGCTCCAGCACGCCCACCTTGCCGGACTGTTGCGCGCCTCCGCCGAGGGGCTGCGAGCGGCGATCGCGAGCGACGCCCGCGCGCAGGCGGACGCAGAATCGGCTCGGCTCGCGGTCGAGGAGCGGCTGGCCGGGGGCGATCCGGCGCGGGAGGCCGCGACGGCCGCGCGGGAGCATCTCGCGGCCCATGACTCCCGCGCGCGGGACCTGGATGACCGAATCCGGCGGGTCCGCCATGAGCGCGATCTCGCACACGAGCGGGGCGAGGCGCTCGCCCGCCGCAGGCAGGACATGGCCGACACCCAATCCGGCCTGGACGAGCAGGCCGCCGTGGTCGAAGCCGACATCGAGAAGCTGGCAGGCGACCTCGCGGAGATCGCCCGGGACCTTGCGGAAGCGCGGGAGGCCGCATCCGCCCGCGCCCGTGACGCGGCCGAGGCGCGGGCCGAGCGCCAGCGCATCGAGCAGGCCGCCGCGGGGCGAACCCAGGCCATTGCGTCCGCCGAGCGGGAGCGGGCGGCGCTGGCCCAGCGGCAGGCGTTGCTCGTCCAGCAACGGGACGGCGGCGGGGTCGAGCGGGGCCGGGTGGCCGCGGCGGGGCAGGAGCGGGCGAACCGCATCGCCGCGCTGGACAGCGAAATCCGCGCCGCCGAGGAGGCCGCCGGAGCCGAGCAGACTGCACTGGCCGATCTCGACCGCCGGCTTACCGCCATTTCGGAGGCCGAACGCGCCTGCGGCGCCGCGCTGCAAACCACTGCAGCGGCCGCTGCGGCCGCCGAAAGCGCCCTGGCCGAAGCGGCAGCGCGACTCACCGCGCTGCGGCGGCTGCATGACTCCGGCGCGGGGTTGCACGCAGGCGTTCGCGCCGCCCTCGACGGAGCGCGCGCCGGGCGGTTGCAGGGCATTCTCGGCACGATCGCGGAGTTGATCGCCGTGCCTGCGGAGTACGACACGGCAATCGAGGTCGCGCTCGGCAGTCATCTGCAGGACATCGTGACCCGCCGCTGGGCCGATGCTGAGGCGGCGATCTTCCACCTCAAGCAGTCCAGCGCGGGGCGGGCGACCTTTCAGCCGCTGGAGACGGTTCGCGGCGGTCGCGGCGGGGATGCGGGGCGAGCGATGGCGCTTGCCGGCGCACGCGGCATCGCCAGCGATCTCGTTGGCGGCGATGCCGAGGTGCGTCCGGTGGTCGAGTCGCTGCTGGGCCGCATCCTCGTGGTGGAAGCCCTGCCGGACGCGAAGGCGGCGTTGCCCCTGCTGCCGGGAGGCTGGAGCGCGGTGACGCTGGCCGGCGAGATCGCGCGATCGGGCGGCAGCGTCACTGGCGGCGCGGCGGTCCGCGAGAGCGGGGTGCTGGGCCGCGAGCGGGAACTGCGGGAATTGCCCGGGCAGGTGGAGACGCTCGAAAAGGCCCTGTCCGCTGCCCGGAGCGCGAAGACGGCGCGGGAGGAAGAGTCCCGCGCGCTGGCGGCCCAGCGCCGCGCCACCGAGTCGGACCGCGCGGCCCGGACCGCCGCCGCCGAGGAGCGCCGCCGCCAGCGGACCCGTCTCGACAGCTGGCTTTCCGACCTCGAACGCGAGCAGGCGGCCGCCGAGGAGCGGCTCGCCGCCCTGGAGCGCGAGGGCGTCGAGATCGAGACGAGGCTCGCCGCCGTGGCGAACGACCGCGCCGCGCTCGACCGCCGCGCCGCCGCCCTCGTGGCGGAAGCCGAAACCGCCGCCGCCGACCGCGCCCGCGCGGATGCGCTCGCCGCCGAGAAGGGGCGCGCCGCCGCCGCCGAGGAGTTGCGGGTTGCCGGGCTGGATGAGCGCCTCCGGGCGGAACGCCGCCGCGAGGGGGCATTGCAGGCGCGGCAGCAGGCGCTCGCGGGGGAACTGACCCTCCGCGCGGAACGGGCAGCGACGCTCGATCAGGAGCGGGAAATGCTGGCCACGGATGCCCAGCGGCTCGCGGTCGAAGCGGCGGCGCTGGAGCGGGACCGGGCGGAACTCGCCGCCAGCCGCGCCCCGCTCGAGGAACAGCTGCGCCGGGCGGAGCGTGAGCTGGGCGACCTCGGCCGCGCGCTGGAATCGGCCCGGATGGCCCTGCTGGACCGGGAGCGGGCAGCTGGCGTCGCCAACCTCGCCCGCGAGCGGGCGGAGGGCGATCTCGCCGCGCTGCTCCGCCGCGTGCGCGACGATCTCGACATGGAGGACCCCGAAGCCCTGCTGGAGGAGGAGGTCGCCTTCGACGTCGACGAACCTGCCGAGGTGGCCGCGCGCGAACGGGAAATCTCCCGGCTGCGGGATCGGTTGCGGCGTGTCGGCTACGTCGGCGAGGACGCCGTCGGTGAGTATGAGCGGGAATCGGAGCGGCACGCTTTCCTGCGGGCGCAACTCGATGACATCGAGGGCGCGTCGGCCGCGCTCAAGCACCTGCTGGCCGATCTCGACCTCACCATGCGCTCCCGGTTCGAGGAGACCTTCGCGCGGGTCGCCGAGGCGTTTACCGACATCTTCACCATCCTGTTCGGCGGCGGCACGGCGCGGCTGGTGCTGGTCCGCGACGAGGACGGCGAGCCGGGCATCGACATCGTGGCCCAGCCGCCGGGGAAGCGACTGCAGAACCTCTCCCTGCTCTCGGGCGGGGAGCGGTCCCTCACCGCCGCCGCGTTGCTGCTGGCGATCCTGCGGGTGAACCCGGCTCCGTTCTGCATCCTCGATGAGGTGGACGCCGCGCTCGACGAGGCCAATGTCGTCCGCTTCCGCGAGCAGTTGCGCGCCCTCTCGGCGCAGACGCAGGCGATCATCATCACCCACAACCGCGGCACGATCGAGATCGCCGACACCCTCTACGGCGTCAGCATGGGCTCCGACGGCGTGAGCAAGGTGCTGTCGCTGCGGTTGAGCGAGGTCCCTGTCGAGGCGTAGCGCGGCCCAGGCGTTGGCGGCCCCCTCAATAATCCGGGATCAGCCGTTCAGTCCCGCTCCCCAAAGACGGCCGCGACGTAGGCGGCGACGTCCTCGCGGTCCTCCGCGCCATCGAGGAGCATGGCTTCCAGCACCTCGACGCTCTCAGGGTGAATCTCGTCCAGGGCCTTCACCACGGAGCGCTCGTTGCGCGAGGGGCGCGGGTCGTGGAGGTAGGCGACCATCTCGTCCACCAGTGCATCGCGGTCGACGGTGACGCGGATGAAGGGGTTGGCGACGGGGGGCATGGCGTGGGTCCTTTCGGGGGAGGCGTCAGTATGGCGACTGCTCGCGACGGGCGGCGAGGATGGCGTGGTGTTCGGCGCGGAGGCGGCGCTGGCGGGCAAGGGCGAACGTGTCGGTGAATGCGCCGACCAGCAGGAAGCCCGCGACGAATCCTCCCACATGAGCCATGAACGCAACGCCGCCGCCCGTGTCGCCGAGGGTGGCCCAGGCGTTCCACGCCTGCATCGCGAACCAGTACCCGAGCAGGAACCAGGCAGGCACGGTGCGGATGATGAAGCCGAGGATGGCCGTCCGCACGCTGGCGGTGGGGAAGAGACGGATATAGCCGCCCAGCACCCCGGCGATCGCCCCGCTCGCGCCGACCGTCGGGATCTGGCTCATGGGGTCGACGGCAACGTGCGCGGCGGTCGCGGCAAGCCCGCAGATCAGGTAGAAGACCAGAAACCTGCCGTGGCCCATCACGTCCTCGAGGTTGTCCCCGAAGACGTGCAGGTAGAACAGGTTTCCCACCAGGTGCAGGATGCCGCCGTGGATGAACATCGAGGTCACGATGGCCGCCATGTCCTGGAGGCGAAAGATCTCGTATGGCTGCAAGCCCCAGGTGAAAATGAAGGCCGTGGCGGCATCGCCGAGGGACATCTGGTAGAGGTGAACGGCG
>CAIPGK010000227.1 GCA_903864575.1 uncultured Chloroflexota bacterium | reverse complement strand
CGTCGGTAGTGCGAGTAAAGATCGTCGCGAGTGATCGTCTTCAGATCCGCTTCGTGGCCGATGACCATGTGGCCATAGGGATGTGCTCGAAAGGCGCTTCCGAGCACCTCTTCGTAGAGCAGGTAGCCCGGATTGTTTCGCCCCCCCTGGCGTTCGGAGAGGATCACTGTCCGCTCGGACTCGGTCTCCTCAGGGTCGTAGATCGAGTTCGCCATACGGTCGGATTCGATCGCAATCGACAACGCAAGTCGATCAGCGGGCAACGTCTCGTAATACGCGGTCCAATCGTTGGATGTGAGCGCATTCAGGGTGCCGCCGTTCCGGGATACATCCCGGAAGATCTGTCCCTTGGCCAGGGTCGGCGTCCCCTTGAATTGCATGTGCTCGACCCAGTGGGAAATGCCGGTCAACCCGGGAATCTCGTTTCGGCTTCCCACGCGGTAGAAGACCCAGAACGATGCCAGCGGAGCGGCATGATCCTCGCGAAGCAGGACCCGCAGGCCATTGTCGAGGGTGGTGTCGGAGACGAGGTGATCGTGGCGTCCCATTCGGCGGCGCTCCGGTGGTCGTGGTCGAATCGTTCCGGGAGTATGGGCGAATCTCGGCGTTTCGCCCATGTAGAATGGGCGTTGCGAGTACCAGACGAGGAGGAGCGCCCTGTGGCCCAGTTCGATCCAGACCCGAATTACGATCATCGCCTTGCAGACCGGACGATTGCGTATCTGCAAACGCGGGACTGGCGGCTGTTTCCGTTCAGCCAGCAATTCACTCCCGAACAGCAGAAGGCATTCGTGCAGGATCTGCGCGAGGGACTCGCGGACCTGACGGACAGCGGGAGCGCCCGCAAGACGTCCGCAGTCGGGTTCATCATGCGCGACGAGCGGCTGCGATCAGCGGTCGCCGAATGGGCGGCAGCCAAGGGCGGGTGGCCTGCAGGATCGGATCCGCGAAACCCTGCGGCATCCCTGCGATCCCTCAGTTCCTGATGTTCACACCGTGGTTCGTGTCGCCGTGCCTGGAACCGGCCGGTTCGCGGATCAGGCGGGGGCCATCAGCCGGTCGATGGCGAGAATCGGGATCGGCCTCGCATCCGGATTCTCGCCGAGCTCGACGAGAAACTCCCCGACTGCCGGGGCGAACTTGAACCCGTGGCCAGAAAATCCGCCGCCTATGATGACATTCTGGTGGTCCGGGTGGCGGTCCATGATGAAGTGGCTGTCCGGCGTCATCGCGTACATGCACACCGCGGATCGGCGCACGTCGCCATTCACAAGCGGGAAAAGCTCCCTGATCGCACGAATCAGGCGCTCCGCCTCGGCGTGTGTCGTTTCGCGGTCAACGGTGTCGGGGTCGCAGTGATCGCCTCCGCTGTGATCGGCGGTCTTGAGACCGAATTCATCGATCACCGGGAAACCGTAGTTCTCGCCCTGCCCGGCATCGGAGATAAACACCGGAAACCGGTCAGGCGCGAACGCGCCGGGATCTTCCACACCCAGCCACCACAGGGTCTTGCGACGCACGTGCAGCGGAAGACCAAGCTGGGCGAGGGCTCTCGCGACCCACGGCCCTGCCGAGATGTACAGCCGGTCAGCCGTGAAACGGCCCGAAGGGGTCTCAACCCAGGCGCACGCGTCGTCCGCGCCCCAGGTGGTGACCGGCTCATGTTGACGCAGCTCGACGCCGCGGGAGGTTGCCCCGGCCATCATCGAGCGCAGGGCTGGCTCGGTCCGCAGGAACCCGGCGACAGGACTGTACAGAACGTCCCAGTCGTCCGGAATGGCGATCTGCGGCCACCGCGCGCGGCCCTCGTCAGGGGTCAACCACTCGTAGGGGATCCCGTGTTCGTCCGCGCTCAACCGAGCGGCGCGGGTGTGAACGTAACCGGGCGCGGAGAGTTCGAGCCCCCCGCACCGCTCGAGGATGCGCTGCCCGCTCTCCTCCTCGAGGGCGACCCAAAGCGCGTCGGCGCGCCGCACTAGCGGCACATAGTCCGGTGACTCCGCGTAGGCATGGCGAAACACCCGGGTGTCCCCGCCATGGGCGCCCAACGTGTGAACGTGCTGGAACTGCTCGAAAACGATGGCGGAGCGGCCGCGCTTGCCCAGTTCCCACGCAACGGCGCTGCCCATCGTGCCGCCACCGAGGACGACGGCATCAACATGACGATTCGGCATGTCACTCCCCCCGGATACGGTCGTTCGCGGGCGGGTAGTTGCCGCGGACCGGAGCAGGGTTCCCATTCGGCGCGGCCCAGAGCGCGGCATTCACGATGACTCTCAGGACTTCGACATTGTGATAGGTCGGGTAACTCTCATGGCCCGGACGGAAGTAGAAGATTCTGCCCGCGCCACGTGTCCAGCAGCAGCCGGATCGAAAGACCTCGCCGCCAGTAAACCAGCTCACGAAAACCAGTTCATCAGGCTGCGGAATGTCGAAGTGCTCCCCATACATCTCCTCGGCGGGGAGTTCGATGTATTCGCTGATCCCGGCCGCGATCGGATGTCCGGGAT
>CAIPGK010000226.1 GCA_903864575.1 uncultured Chloroflexota bacterium | reverse complement strand
GCCGCGACTCGCACAAGCCCACAAGCCCATAAGCCCATAAGCCCACAAGCCCATAAGCCCATAAGCCCACAAGCCTACAAGCCACCCTGGTACGGCGAATCGCGCAGGGCCAGCAGGTCGGAAATCTGGACGAACCGGCCGAGGCGGGAGGATTCGAGGAGGGCGTAGGAGACGGCGAGGGCGCGGATGCCCTGCTGGCCGTCGACCTCGGGGGGCGTTGCCGACGTGATGGCGCGGGCGAAGTCGTCGTACTCGATGGCGAGGAGGTTCGCGTCGGTGTCGGCCCAGGAGAGGTCGTAGGAGGCGAGGCGTTCGCCGCCGAAGAGGGCGGCGGTGGCCGGGTCGAGGCGGAACTCCTGCACGAGGGCGAGTTGCTCCTGCGGGGAAACTTCCACGGGCGCGCCGTCGCGCCATCGGGTAAGACGGAGGGGGCGGCCGGTGCGGTCATTGGGGATGGCGAGGGTTCCGCCGGTCCCGAAGATGACGCGGTTCCAGACCTCCCCTCCCCGGCCCGCCATGTCGAGCATCCAGCAGGCGAGCGCGCCGGAGGCGAAACGGGCGACGCCGACGGTGAGGTCCTCGGCGTCGGCGGGGTGAGACTGGCCGTCGGGAGCGATGCGGGTCTCATCGACGATGGCGCCCATGCCGCCGACGGTGACGATGGGACCGAGGAAGTATTCGAGGATGTCGCCGTAGTGAACGCCCATGTCGACGGCGATGCCGCCGGACTGCCTGCGGTGGCGCCAGGGGGTGATGATGACCTTCTCGCCCCACCCGGAGGAGGCCTGCTGGACGAGATACGGGCGGCCGATGGCGCCGGCGTCGATGAGGGCCTTCGCGAGGCGGTTGATGGGGTCGCGCCGGTAGTTCTCGGCGACGGAGAGGACGCGGCCGGCCCGCCGCGCCGCCTGCTCGATCTGGATGCCGCCGCGAACGGTGAGGGCGATGGGCTTCTCCACCATGACGTGCAGGCCTGCGGCGAAGGCCTCCTCGGCGACCGGGGGGTGGAAGGCGGGGGCGGTGGTGAGGTCGAGCGCGTCCAGGTCCGGGATCGCGGCGAGGGCGCCAGCCAGATCGGGAACCTCGGCGGGGCGGGTTCCGAGCAGCTCCTCGGCCAGATCGGCGAGGGCGGCGGCCGAGGCCGGGATAGGGTCGATGGCGGCGACGAGGTCGAAGGGGAGCAGGCCGACATCCTTCAGGCGGGCGAGGCCCTTGACGTGACGGCGGCCCATGACGCCGCAGCCTGCGACGGCGAGACGGAGGCCCTCACCCCCAAGCCCCTCCCCCGCTGCGGCGGGAGCGGGGGCTTCGCTGGCGGCGCGGCGGCGGCGGGTAGTCATCGGGTGGCTCCCGTTGCTCCGGTCGCGCCGGGGTCGTAGCCGAGGGAGCGGAGGAAGGCGGCGTTGACCTCGGCGCTGTGGCGGGGAGAGATGTCGCTGCGGCTCTGCTCGACGACGACCCAGCCGGGGAAGTTCACCGATTCGAGATCGCGCAGGATGGCGGCGAAGTCGATGTCGACGCTCCCCTGCCCCATCTCGACGAACTTTCCACGGGCCCAGTCCTTCAAATGAATGTAGGAGGTGCGCTCGCGGTACTTGGCGAGATGGGCGAGCGGGTCCTCGCCGACGAGGGCGATGTGGGAGGCGTCGAGGCAGAGGAAGACGGTCTTGCTGCCGTCGAGGAAGCGGTCGATTTCGTCCTCGGTTTCGATGGTGCAGGCGACGTGGGGATGGTAGGCGACATCCACGCCGAGGGCCGCGCCGTGGGCGGCGAGATCGTCGCAGAAGCGGGCGAGGTCCGCGATCTCGGCATGGGAGGGTGGCCGCCAGCGGAGGCGGTCGCCGCCGACGAGCCCGTAGTGGGCCGCGCCGAGCTGGGCGGCATACGCGATCTCGTGCCTCATGCGGACGAGTTGGGCCGGGTCCGGCGGCATCTTCACGAGGCCGAAGAGGGTGGCGGGACGCAGACCGTGACGGGCCAGCGCGGCCTGCATGCCATCGACGGGGCCAAGCCAGCCGAGGTCATGCCAGAAGAACTCGACCGCCCCCCAGCCCGCGCCGCGGATTTCGGAAAAGACGGATTCGAAATCCGGGGTGGTTCCCCAGTTGATGGTGCTGTAGGCGAACCGCAAGCCCGGCGCTGCCGTGGTCAACGCTCGATCCTTCCCGCTGTGCTGCTGGCCCCTGTGGGCGTGGGCGCAATGGGCGGGAGGATAGCAGGGGGAGCGGGCAGGTCGGAATCCCGGCGGCGGGCAAGGGCAGCAGATGGCAAGACCGGGCGCGCAGCGCCTGGGCCGGACCGTCCAGCCGTCCATGAGACCGCGACGTCATCGATCGCGCCAACTCCGGAGATCCAGCCGCACCGAATGAACTCGTCGATCGGGCCAAGGCTGGAGATGCGACCGCGCCGGCGAATGTCTCCGGACCGGTCGCCGAACATCTTGTCGCCACCCCGAGGGACGAGGAATCTCGTCTGCTTCAACGCCCGCACGAGATCCCTCGTCCCTCGGGATGACGAAGTTCCCAGGACCCGATGGTGTCTCCCCTTACCGCGACGGCTGCGAGTTTGCGCGCGGCCCGGCGCGCCTCGTGGCGGATCGGGCGTACAGTATGAGCACGCGCGGGCAAGGCGCCGACGAGTGTCGGCGGCCGATCCGGAACGCGGCAGCAACGCGCCGGATGTCGGATGGATCTCCAGGAACGGGAACCAGGCACGGGGCTCGACGGATACGGGCAGGCGGTGGTGGCGGTGGCCATCGCCGTGGCCGTGTTGTTGCCGGTCCGGGGTCACTTCGGGGTGATCGACGTCCTGCTGCTGTTTGTCGTGCCGTGTCTCGCGACGGCCCTGCTGGCCGGGGTCGGTCCGGCAGTGTTCGCGGCCTTTCTCGGGTTTCTCGCCGCCAATCTCTTCTTCGTGCCGCCTTACCTCACGCTGACCGTCGCCGCGCCCCAGCACTGGACGGCGCTGCTGGTCTATCTCGCGGTCGCCTCGCTGGTGGGAGTGCTGACGGCGCGAGTGCGCGAGCGGACGGCGCAGGCGGAAGCGGAGCGCGGCCGGGCCGCGGCGCTGAATACGCTCAATTCGGCGCTGATCGGCGGGGCGACCCGCGAGGATGTGCTGGCCGCGATCATCTCCCGGACGACCGGCGTGTTCCGGGCGGAGAGCGCCCGCATCCTGCTCACCGATGGCAACGGGCGGGACCTCGAGACGGTGGCCGCCGCCCCCGCCGAGTGGCGCTCGCTGGAGGATGACGAGATCGCGGCGGCGTGGCGCGCCATCGCGGAGCGCGCGCCGATCTCGGAACCGTCGTTCCACGAGGAGCCCCACCGCATCTTCCTGCCCATCGCCACCGCCAGCAAGCGGTTCGGGGTGATCGAGGTGGAGCGGCGGCCGCGCCACCGGATCCGCGCGTTCTCAGCCGAGGAGCAGGCCCTGCTCGGGGCCTTCGCGACGCAGGCGGCGATCGCGGTGGACCGGGCCAACCTCGCCGCCGAGGCCGGGCTGGTGGCGGGCCTGGAGGCGGCGGGCGATCTGAAGACCGCCCTGCTGGCGGCGGTCTCGCACGACCTGAAAACGCCGCTGGTGGCCATCAAGACGGCGGCGACGTCCCTGCTCGATCCGGGCGTCCAGTGGGACGAGGCATCGCGCCGGGATTTCCTCGAGGCGATCGACGAGGAGGCCGACCGCCTCACGCGGATGGTCGACAACCTGCTCGATCTCTCCCGGATCGAGGGGGGCGTGCTGCGGCCCCGGCGGGAGTGGTACGACGCGGCGGAACTGGTCGCCGATGTCGTCGGCCGCTTTTCGCCGCGAATGACGGACCGGGCGGTTGCCGTCCATGTGGATCCCGCTCTCCCGCTCCTGTATCTCGATTATGTGAAGATCGGGCAGGTGCTCGCCAACCTGCTGGAGAATGTGCTGCGCCACACACCGGGGGGATCGCCGGTCAGGATCGAGGCGGTCCGGAACGGGAACGCGGCGGTCTTTTCGGTCAGCGACGAAGGACCGGGACTGCCGCTGGCGCTGCGGTCGCGACTGTTCGACATCTTTTACCAGGCGGGAGACGACCGGGCCGCCGGGCATGGCATCGGGCTCGCCATCTGCAAGGGGCTGGTCGAGGCGCACGGCGGGCGCATCTGGGCAACCAGTCACCCGGGCGGCGGCACGACCTTCGCCTTCTCCCTGCCCCTCGCGCCCGGCCCCAACGGCGGCGTGGCCGAGGAACCGACGATCGACGGGAGTCGTCCATGAGCGGCGAACGCATGCTGGTGGTGGATGACGAACCGCAGATCCGGCGCGCGCTCCGCACCGCGCTGACGGGCAACGGATACGAGGTGACGACGGCGGATGGCGGCGGCGCGGCGCTGGAGACGATCGCGGCGTGGCAGCCGGACATCGTGGTGCTGGACCTCGTGATGCCGGGATTCGACGGCTTCGCGGTGCTGCGCGATCTGCGCGGCTGGTCGGATGTGCCGGTCATCGTGCTCTCGGCGCGCGGGCAGGAGGGGGACAAGGTGGCCGCGCTGGATCTCGGCGCGGACGACTATCTGACCAAACCCTTCGGCATCGGGGAACTGCTGGCCCGGATTCGCGCGCTGGCGCGCCGGGCGCACCGGAATGTGGACGAGGTGCTTGTAGCAGGCCGGGTGACGATCGATCTGGCGTCACATGTGGTCACCCGCGATGGCGAGGAAGTGCACCTGACGCCGACGGAGTTCGGGTTGCTGCGGGCGTTGGCGGCGGAGGCGGGCAAGGTGCTGACTCACCGGCAATTGCTGGAGCGGGTCTGGGGCGGCTACGCGGCGGAGAACACCCAGCAGTTGCGGGTGTACATCAACTACCTGCGGCGCAAGCTGGAGGAGAACCCGGCCGAGCCTGCCCTGATCCAGACCGAGCCGGGGGTCGGGTACCGGCTGCGCGTCGCGGAGACCGGCACGGCGGAGTAGCGCGCCGGTCCCCCCGCCCCAACCCCCGCCCCCATCGCCATGGGAGATGGGAGCGGGATGAGGGCAGGCCAGCGATTCTTATGCCTTTCTAACGCCTCCCGGCTCATCCCTAACGCGGCTCATACGCCCATCACCGTACTGTCGCCTCGACCCCGGGCGATGCCAACATCGCCCCGCTGGCCGGGCCGGACCGCATCGGGCGGGTTGGCAGGCGAGCGCCACGCGTCGGCACGCCGATGATCTCCACCACCACCACCATCCCCTTCCCCGTCGAGCGGGTCTGCCGGCGGCGTGAGTGGCATTGCCGCTCCATTTCCCGGATCGGCGAGGCCGATCTTGCCCACGTCGCGGAAATCCTGGGCCGCCACGCCGCGGAAAGCAGGATCGAGACGTGGGAGCGTCACCGCTCGGACGCGATGGGCCGCCAATGGGCCCCGGTGCGACTCGAAATCGACGGCCACCGGCAGGGCGTGACCGGATCGCCGGAGCAGTCGCGGCAGGTGCGGCAACCGCGGGAAGTTCGCCTCAGCACGTGGGCGCAGACGGCAGCGCTGGTCGTCCGGCCGGATGACGTGCGGGTGACGATCGAGGACGAACCGGCCCTCGCCCGCCGAACCCTGACGGCGATCCGGAGAATCCTGCGGCCACGCAGGCGGCCCCTGCTCGCGCTGGCGGTCTCGGAATGGGGAGTACCCGCGTTGGCCCTGCTGGCGCCGGTGCTGCTCGGCGCGCTCGCGGTCGGCACGCGGACGCTGGCGATGCTCGTGCTGGCGGGGGTCGGCGCGCCGCTCGTCGCGTGGCTGTGGTGGTATCACCAGGTCTGGCTGTTCCGCACCTTCGTCGATCTCCCCGGGGGATGGCTGGCATCGATGCCGGCGGTTCGCACGGAGGTGGCGGCGTGAGCAATTCCGCGCCCGTGCACATGCCGACAAGCGAATCGATGCGCGACTGGTTGCTGGAGGGGCATCCCGATGAACCCGAAGGCCTCGCGCCGGACCCGCACCAGGCCCACACCCACCCGTGGTGGCAGGTCATGTGCCTGACCGGGGTCGACTACTTCTCGACGCTCGGCTACCAGCCGGGCATCGCCGCGCTGGCCGCCGGTCTCCTCTCCCCGCTCGCCACGCTGGTGCTCGTGCTGCTGACGCTCTTCGGGGCGCTGCCGGTCTACCGGAGGGTGGCGAAGGAAAGCCCGGCCGGGGAAGGCTCGATCGCCATGCTGGAGCGGCTCCTGTCATGGTGGAAGGGCAAGCTCTTCGTACTGGCCCTGCTGGGGTTCGTGGCGACCGACTTCATCATCACCATCACCCTTTCCGCGGCGGACGCGGCAGCGCACGCGATCGAGAACCCCTTCCTCTCCGGAACGCTCGCAGGGCACCAGGTGGCGATCACGCTGGGGTTGGTGGCGATCCTCGGCGGGGTCTTCCTGAAGGGATTCAAGGAGGCGATCGGCATTGCGGTCGGGCTGGTCGCGCTCTACCTCGTTCTCAACCTCATCGTGATCGCCGTTGGGGTGCAGCACCTCGTGGCCAACCCGCACGTGCTGGTGGACTGGCGATCGGGGCTCTTCGCGCAGCACGGCAACGTCTGGGTGATGATCGGGCTCTCGTTGATTCTCTTTCCCCGGCTGGCGCTCGGCCTCTCAGGGTTCGAGACCGGGGTCGCCGTGATGCCGCTGGTGAAGGGCGACCCGGGCGACGACCCGAGGCAGCCGGCGGGCCGCATCCGCAACACCGGGAAGTTGCTCACCGTCGCAGCGGTGATCATGAGCATCTACCTCATCACCAGCTCGATCGTGACCACGGTGCTGATCCCGCACGCCGAGTTCGAGGAGGGCGGAAAGGCGTATGGACGCGCGCTCGCGTACCTCGCCCATGAGTATCTGGGCGATGGCTTCGGCACGCTGTACGACCTGAGCACGATCCTGATCCTGTGGTTCGCGGGCGCGTCGGCGCTGGCGGGGCTGCTCAACATCGTGCCGCGCTACCTGCCGCGCTACGGCATGGCGCCGGACTGGACGCGGGCGACCCGGCCGCTGGTGCTGGTCTTCATCGTGGTGGCGTTCGCGGTGACCCTCATCTTCCAGGCGGACGTCGAGGCGCAGGGCGGGGCCTATGCGACCGGAGTGCTGGTGCTGATTACCTCCGCCTCGGTGGCGGTGACGCTGGCGGCGCGGCGTGACGGGCAGCGCTGGCTGACGGTCGGGTTCGCCATCATCGCCGCGGTCTTTGCCTATACGACCATCGTGAATGTCATCGAGCGGCCGGACGGCGTGAAGATCGCCTCCTTCTTCATCGCGGCGATCGTCATCGTCTCCTTCATCTCGCGGGTGCTGCGGTCGACGGAGCTCCGGGCGACAGAGGTCACGTTCGATCCCGCAGCCGCGTTGTTCATCGAGACGGCGGCGCAGGCGGGGCCGGTCCGGCTGATCGCCAACCATCCGGACGAGCGGTCATCGCGCGAGTACCTGCTGAAGGAGCGGGAGGAGCGGGAGGCGAGCCACATTCCCTTCGGCGAACCGGTGCTCTTCCTTGAGGTGGAGGTGCGGGACGCGTCGGATTTCGCCGGGGTGGTGCTGGTGCGCGGCGAGGAGATCGAAGGATTCCAGGTGCTGCGCGCGGAGGCCTCCTCGGTGTCGAACGGCATCGCGGCAGTGCTGCTGGCGATCCGGGACCGCACCGGGCGGCGGCCGCACGCCTACTTCGGCTGGACCGAGGGCAACCCGCTCCGCTACCTGGCGCGATTCGTCCTCTTCGGGGAAGGCGACATCGCGCCGCTGACGCGGGAAATCCTGCGGAAGGCCGAGGTGAACCCCGCCCTGAGGCCAGCCATCCATATCGGATAGCGCGGTTGCCGGAGATCGCGTGGTCATCCCGAGGCCGGCCGTCTTCCCGAGGCTGGCCGTCTTCCCGAGGCCGGCCGTCTTCCCGAGGCCGGCCGTCTTCCCGAAGCCGGCCGTCTTCCCGAGGCTGGCCGTCTTCCCGAGGCACGAGGGATCTCGTGTGGATGACAAGGGCAGACAAGATCCCTCAGTTCTCAGGATGACGGAGGGTTCGCGAACCACGGACGGGCGGCGTGCCGCGTCCCGGTCGTCAGCGGGCCGGGGGGCGAAACGCTCCCCGGCCCGAATGCTGTTCAGGATCAGGATCAATCGTACAGGCAGACGCCCTGGGTGCAGACGCCGGG
>CAIPGK010000225.1 GCA_903864575.1 uncultured Chloroflexota bacterium | reverse complement strand
GTCTCTGGGCGCAGGTTTTTCGCTACTGGATGGCGATTACGGTCTGCGCATCCGCCCAGAGTTCCTCGATCCGGTAGTAGCCCCGCTGTTCGGCGGAGAAGACGTGGACGATGACATCGCCGAAGTCGAGAATCATCCATCCGGAGAGCGGGCTGCCTTCGGAACGGCTGGCGCGGATGTCCACCTTGGCGAGATCTTCGGTAAGCGTCCGGGTGATCGCCCGTAGCTGGCGCTCATTCTCGCCGGAGCAGATCACGAAAAAATCGGTAAACGGCGATGAACCTTGCACATCGAGTACGCGGGTATCGGCAGCCGGTGTGTCGCTGATGATCTCGGCGATGGCGAGCGCGAGATCCCGGCCCTCCGGCGGAGATGCGGCGCCTATGGTGGTGGTGGTGGCGGCGGCGGTCTCAAGTTCGATGTTGGCGGCGATGGCGAACGACTCCTCGGTCATGTGCTGCGGGGACGATTGCTGGCTGGGTGAGCCCGGCAGGGATCGAACCTGCGACCCTGGGGTTATGAGCCCCGTGCTCTACCACTGAGCTACAGGCCCGAGCCTGAAGCGCTGATCCGCGCTTCGCGTCGGGGAAGTGTAATCCAGCACGCCCGTGCCCGGAGTGATTGGCGCGGGGTGCGTCCGCCCGGCACCAGTGGAAGTACCAGATTGCGCGGCGGCAGTTGCTGGAACGGCGACCATTCCCGCGAGGTTGGCTGGAGCCGCGAACGGCGCCTGATTTGGTAGCGCACGCTTCGGTTCTGGTTGCCACGGGATAAACGCCCGATTCGGTGCGCTCGGTGTTTCCCATAGCCGATCGGTCGTGACAAATCCGGCCACAGGCCTGAGACTTTCGGTGGATGGATGCGTTCGAACACGGAGGATGCTGACGCGACCTGGTCGGTCGCCGGTTATTGCGCCGCAGAGGCACATCGCAGGCCGCCGGATTCGCTCGGTGCTGATGGCACTGCTGGGACATCTAGAAACGGGGGGAATGTCGTCATGGTGAAATGGATGCAGTGGAAACAAACGCGGCGAGGGTTTGCGGGGACGATGCTGGGCTTGATAGCAGCACGATTTCCGGCGCAGGCGGGCGCGAGCGAGAGTACTCCAAGGCGATGCAAGGAAATCGTTCCTCACGCAAGTTTGCGCCGATGCAATTTCTCCGGAAAACGTTTGGTTGGTGCGAATCTGGCAAATGCCGATCTGACTCGCGCGAACCTGAGCGGCGCCAATTTGCGATACGCCACGCTCCCCGGAGTGTATGTACAGGAAGTAAACATGGCGGGTGCGAATCTCAGCTTCGCGGATCTTTCCGGCGCGGATATGACTCGCGCGAACCTGACCCGGGCTGATCTCACCTACACTGACCTCTCACGTGCAAATCTTTCGAAAGTGGACATGACGGAAGCCGACGTCAGTCGCACGAATCTCGGCTTGGCGAACCTCACGTCCGCGAACCTCGCAAGAGTGATGGCGCACGAGGCTGATTTCTCTGGAGCAGACCTCTCCCGTGCAAGTCTTTTTCTCCTCTATGACAGCGGTTCCAGGTTTGCCGGCGCGAACCTCAAGCGCGCCAATCTCTACGGGGCAAGCTTGTTCGACACGGACCTTTCGGGTGCGGATCTGACGGGCGCAGACCTTGGCTATGCCTATCTGAAGGGCGTCGACCTGACCGGGGCAACCATGACGGGCGCGATCCTGACCTACACACAGTTCTGCAACACCATCATGCCGGACGGCTCGGTCAGCAATGCCAACTGCTAGCGGCCCTTCCATCCGTCCATAGTCGGTTGCTCGGAAGGGGGCGATGGCCCCGATGTTCGAGATGGTATCGTCACGCGCCGGGATCGTCGTCCGGTCCGGGCAACCGGCGATGCGCAGTCGACGGAGGTGCGCAGAGCGAGTGTGCCGATCTCGACGACCGAACGAGTGCGTGGAAACTCTGGCTCGACCGCGGAGCGCCGACGCCTATCTCCGACGGAGTGGCGGCGGTCTCCGCATCGGTAGCCGCAGCGGTGACCCGTGTGTTGGCGTTCACGCCTACCTCCCACTGCCGGCAAACCCGGCGGCGACGCGGTTTTCGCTTTCCATGAGATTCCGCTACCCGGACGGCAAGAAGCTCTCCCCGGTCCAGGCTTTGGAGTTCACGATCAGCAAGTGGCAGGACGGCAAACGCTACGAGTGGGCACTCCAGTAGCAAATGGTCGACGACGGTCTGCCGAACGGCGGCGCAGCGCCGAATTGGCGCATGTGGACGGGGTCGGCCTGGTCCAACACCTCCATTCGTCAGCAGATGCGTCCTGATGTCTGGCACGCGATCCGGCTCGATGGGGCCATCGTTGGCGGGAAGACGGTCCACACCTCCATGTCCTGTGACGATGTTGACGGCTCCCTGCGCGCCCGCGCGTTCGCGCCGATGCCGACCACATTCGCGGATTTCGTGTCGGTCGCCATGCAATTGAACACCCGCGACGGTCGTGGCTGGATGGATATTGCCGACGTTCAACTTGTGATGGCGTAATCCTGGGCTGGGCCAGAGCCCGCAGCCGCCGAGTGCTGCGCGCCGGGCGCCCCGCGCCGCTCGTTGCCAGGGCGGCTGAGTCCGGGCCGGGGCATCGGGGGAATGGATCGCTCCCGGACATGGCAGGAATCTGCGGGGGAATGTCGGCGGCTGACGCCGCGGATCAGGCCTGGCAGATGGTGGCCTCGGGCCGGGTTACAAGGGCGCTCCAGAGCAGCAGCGCCGCCATCAGTCCGCCCATGACTCCGATCTGGATCAGGACAACCTGCAGACGGGAGCCGTGAACGAGCCACAGCGCGCCGACCTGAATGATCCCTGCCCCAAGGGCGATCCAGGATCCGCCCGTCACTCCAGCCGACAGTTCGTCGGTCACGACGATGTTGGCGATGGCATAGAGCGTCGTCGCAAGTCCGTAGAGCCACAGCAGCGGCGCAATCTGCCGGTATTCCGGGCCGAAGAGGAGATCGACCACAAACGTTGGCGCGACGAGCAGCACGACGACGATCGCCGCGAACACCGACAGCACCAGGCCGATGGCGCTCCACAAGAGGTGGCGGTGTGGTTCGCCCATTGCCTGCCGCTGGGCGACGATCGGAAAGAGCACCGCGACCACCGACCAGGTTGCGAAGAAAACTATTCGACCAGTCAGCGCGAGCGCCGCGTAGTGGTCAGCCTCCGGTCCCGGGAAAAAATTCTTCACGATCAGCGCATCGCTATTGTTCACGAGGATTTGTGCCGAAAGACTGGCGATCACCGGACCCGCAAACGCGGCCATCGCAGCCCGCTGGGCCGGACCGGGTATGCCTGCGGGCGGAAGCCCCACGCCTGCCCGTCGGGCAACCAGCCAGGTTGCGAGGAAGGAGGGGGGAATGGCGGCCACTGCCCCGTTGACTTGAAAGCCGATGGCGACGAGTGTCAACCCGGCGAGCAATCGGACCCACATCTCGGCCTGGTAACTGAGCGCGAGCAGTCCAAAGCGGGTCTCCCCCTGCAGAACGCCGCGGTCAACGCCCTGCCCGAAGAAGAAGGGCATCCCGATCCCAAGCAGCACGAACGGCATCGGGCTGGCGGTCTGGAAGAAACGCTGGAGAAGCAGCGAGCCAAGCGTGCACGCGGGGACATGGTTGGCAGGATGCCTGGGGTCGCTGGAGCGATCATCGGTCGGTCGTCTGTCCTTGCGAGCCAATGGTTCGGTCATCGACCGCCCGCGGGCAGCCCGCGGCCGGCGCGGCCGGAGAGGAATCGCGAATGAGGATCCCGGGCGCTACTGGTAGCTCGTCCGCCGCTTCGCCTTCAACTGGTCGACGATGCGCCGGACCTCCTGCGCGCTGTCGCGATTGATGACCAGCAAGGCATCCTCGGTGTCGACGACGGCGATGTTTTCGAGGCCGACGAGGGCGATCAGGCGGCCGGTCTCCGACCAGATGACGCTGTTGCGGGTGTTGGACTGCACCACATCCCCGCGGACGGCGTTGCCATCCGGGTCGGCGGCAATGAGTTCGCCGAGCCCGTGCCAATCCCCGACATCGGACCAGCCGAGATCGGCGGGGACGACGGCGATCAGATCGGAGCGCTCCATCACCCCCTGGTCGATGGTGGACTCCTCGAGCGTGGCCCAGACCTCGGCGGCCACCGTGTCCTGCTCGGGCGTGCCCCATGCGGCGGCGATGCGGCGGACGCCAGCTGCGAGGTCCGGGATGAGGCGCTCGATCTCGGCCATCAGCGTGCTCGCTTTCCAGACGAACATGGAGGCGTTCCAGAGGTAGTCACCGGAGGCGACATAGGCCTCGGCTGTGGCCTGATCCGGCTTTTCAGCGAAGCCCGCGGCGCGGAATGCCACGCCGGTTCGTGCCCGGCAGAGCTCCTCGCTGGTCCGCTGTATGTACCCGTAGCCGGTTTCCGGCCGGGTCGGGCTGAGACCGATGGTGACGAGCCAGCCCTCGCGGGCGGTGGCGATCGCGGTCTTGACGGCGGCGACGAAGGCATCCTCGTAGCCGACCTCATGATCGGCGGCGAAGGATCCCATCACGGCATCCGGATCGATGCGTTCGATGATGGCGGCCGCCAGGGCGATGGCGGGACCGGACCCTTTCGGAGATGGTTCGACGAGGATGTGATCCGCCGGGAGCGTTGGCAACTGGCGGGCGACAGGGGCAGCGTGGGCGGGGCCGCAGACCACGAAGGCTCGCTCTGCCGGGGCGAGCGGGCCGAGGCGGTGCAGGGTCTCCTGGAGCAGCGAGCGCTTGCCGAGCAGCGGAAGCAGGAATTTCGGGCGTGCGGAGCGGGAGAGTGGCCAGAGGCGGGTACCCGAGCCGCCAGCCGGGATGACGGTCCAGAAGCCAGGTTCTCCGCTGTCGGCGGACATGAGCGCGTCGGTTGATGAGGTGTCGGTGCTCACTGGTACCCTCCGGTCCCGGCCGGTTCGCCGAGGAAAGTGCTGACGCGATCGATGAAGGTTGCCTCGTCGATGTTCTTCGGCAGGCAGTCCGCCGCGCCGAGCTGGCGGGTGGCCACCGGATCGGGAGTGGCGGAAATCTCGATCACCGGGATGTCCCTGAGGTCCGGCTGCGATTGCAACCGCTCCAGCACGGTCAGCCCACTGATGTCCGGGAGCGAGAGATCGAGCAGGATGAGCCGGGGCAGGAGCTGTTCCACGAGGACGAGTCCCGCTTCGCCGGTTGGCGCAATGCGGACTTCGTACTCCTCCTGGGTGAGCTGGCGCTCGGTCAGGCGGGCAAACTCCGGGATGTGCTCGATGACGAGGATCGGGGCGCGGCGGCGGGAGGTGGCTCCCCGGTTGGGCGCGAGCGGCAGGGTGAAGCTGAAGGTCGATCCCGTGCCCGGCGCGCTGGGAACGGACATCTGTCCGCTCTGCAGTTCGACCAGATTACGGGTGATGACCAGCCCGAGACCGGTGCCCTTTTCGGCGCGTGTGGACTTGTTTCGAGCGCGGAAGAACTTGGTGAACAACCGCTCGAGCTCCTCCGGGGTCATGCCCACGCCGGTGTCCGAGACCGAAATCTGAAACGCCCTGCCGGAGCGATGCACGGAGACAGTGATCGTGCCCCCGGAGAGGGTGTACTTGCTCGCATTTGAGAGCAGATTCGCGAGAATCTGCTCGACCCGGTCCGGCGAGGCCCAGACGGGGGGCAACGCCTCCGGCAAATCGAGCGCAAGGATCTGGCCGCGGTCGCGGAAGATCGGCGCCAGCGCGGTCGTCGTCTCCCGGATCGCGTCGGCGGCGTTCACGACCTCGGGAGAGAGATCGACTTCGCGGGATTCGAGCCGCGCCATCTCCAGGATGTTGTCCACAAGGCGCATGACCCGGCCCGCGCTGCTCTGGATGACTTCCACGAACTCCCGATGCTCGGCGGGATCGAGCGTGTCGCCCTCTTCCAGGATCATGTCCGAGTAGGCATGGATCGCGGTCAACGGGGTGCGGAGTTCGTGCGTCATGTGAGCGACCAAGTCCTCGCGGGCGCGGGCGGCGTCCGATTCCGCGGTCACGTCGCGATAGACCGAGAGGCGCCCGAGGTGGACGCCTTCGGCGGTATGCACCGGCGTCGAGTAAACGGCGAGGGAGCGCGGCGGCGTCTCTTTCGTCTGCAGCGTCGCGACGTGAACGCCGTCGGGGTCCTCGGCGCGGCCGAGCATGGATCGCTGCTGATCGAGGCTCTGGACGAACAGGTCGTCGAGGATGCAGGCCATGTTCCCGACGATCTCCTCCGCTGGCCGTTCCATCCAGGCGGCGAGGCGGCGGTTCATCAGCAGGATCCTTCGGTCCGGGCTGACGAGCGAGAAGCCTTCGGCCGTCGAGTCCAGAACCACCTGCAGCCGCGCCTGCGCTTCCTCCCGCTCGCGTTGCGCTTCGGTCAGTTCGGTGATGTCCCGAACCAGCACCGACACGCCGATGATGGACTCGTCAGTGCCGACAATCGGGGAGACGGACATCAGGGCGTCAAAGGTCCGGCCGTCAAAGGTTGGAAGCCTTGCCCGCCCGGGATCGACCCTTTCCCCTGAGAGCACGGCGGCCATGATCGCCTGGTTGTCGAGGTCGTCGCCCGCCATGGATGCGAGCGCGTTCTTGCCGATGGCGATCTCGGCGGGGAGCCCGAACAGGTGCTCCGCTCCCGGGTTCCAGGTCTCGATGACCCCTGCGCGGTCTACGCTGAGGACGGCGGTCGGCGTCGACGTGACGATGGCCGCGAGGCTGGCGGTGAGCCGCTCCTCCTCCCGGCGCGCGGTGATGTCCCGAAGGGTCACGACGTAGCCGTCGATGGCAGGATCGCCGAGGTGACTGCACATGGCGGTCTCGAACCAGAACCAGGGGCCATCGAGTGGCCTGATCCGGAGTTCGACACGAAGGGTGCGGCCGGGGTCCGCCGCGGCGAGCCGCATGACCGAGCGCAGCGAATCGAGATCGTCCGGATGGACGAACTGCGCGGCATCCCTGCCGATCAGTGCCCCCGGATGGAAGGCGAGCGAACTGGCGCCGGACGGCTCGTTTGCCCAGACGGTCCGCTCGTCCTCGCCAAACACGAGGATGAGGTCGGCGCTGTTCTCGGTGAGCGCCCGGTACCGCTCCTCGGAGCGGAGGACGCGTTCGCGAGCATCACGGGCGACGATGCGGTCCTCGATGGCAGCGGCGGCGGCGATCATCTGCTGGGCCGCCTCGTCGTTTTCGTCGCGGATCTCAAGGGAATGAAACTGGAGGACGCCGCGGAGATCACCGGAACTCCGCATCGGGATGGTGATCGTGGAGCGAATCCCGAGATTCAGCGCCGCGTCACGTCCGGGGACGAGGTGCGCCGCGCCGAGAGCGTGAATCCATTCCGGCGCAACGAGGTCCCGGGCGGCGTCACCCGGACC
>CAIPGK010000224.1 GCA_903864575.1 uncultured Chloroflexota bacterium | reverse complement strand
GGGACCCACGGGAGCGGCCATCGTGACGACCATCGGGCTCGTCGCCTGCGGCAAGGGGAAGATCGACCGGCCCGCCCCCGCCGCCGCGCTCTACAACGGCCCGTACTTCCGCAAGGCATCCGCCTACTGCCGGGACCACTACGACCGTTGGGCGATCCTCAGCGCGAAGCATGGCCTGATCCTGCCGGAGACGGTCATCGAGCCCTACGACCTCTCGCTGCGCCACCTAACCGCCGCCGAACGCCGCGCCTGGGCGGACCGGGTGCTGGAACAATTCACCGCGCTCGGCCTCGCGGACCCGAAGGTCGTTCTCCACGCCGGCGACCGCTACGCCGAACATCTGGAGGGGCCGCTCCACGCCGCACGGCCATTGCGGGGTCTCGGCATCGGCCGCCAACTGGCGTGGTACGTGGCGAGAGGGTACTGATGCGCGGTGCGGTGGTTTGGGGGTTGCCGAGCACGGAAATGCGCCCACCGGCACGTTCGGGCCAATCGCCCACAATCCCACAAGCCCGGAAGCCGGCAATTCCCTGCTACGATGCCGTCGCTCGTTTCCCCTAGAGCGCGACGGCGCGCAGGAAGGATCTCACCACCGATGCGCAAGGCCTATTTGCTCCGGCTGAAGCCCGGCTCGATCGAGGGCTACACCCACTGGCACAACAACATCTGGCCGGAACTCGTCCAGGAAATGACCGTCCAGGGGATCCATGAGATCACCCTCTGGAACCTGGACGACATGATCTTCCTCACCTCCGAGGTCGATAACGAGGACACCTGGCAGAAGTTCTGGGACACCGAGGTCCACCGCAAGTGGGGCGAGGTGATGAACGAGTTCATGCACTACCGCGATGGCATCGTGGACTCCACCGAGGTCAAGGAAATCTGGCACATCGAACCCGGCACGAGGAGCTGATTCAATGGCTGGCGCGCGGCAGTTCGACGTCGTCATCGTCGGTGCGGGCTCCGCGGGCTGCGCGCTGGCCCACCGGCTTTCGGAGGACCCGTCCGTCTCCGTCGCGCTCATCGAGGCGGGCGGCGACGACCTTCGCGAGGACGTGCTGGTTCCCCATCGGTACTTCAGCCTCTGGGGGTCGGATGCCGACTGGCAGCATCTCTCCACCCCGCAACGGGGCACGATGGGGCGCGTTCACAAATTGCCGCGCGGGCGGGTGCTGGGGGGAACCTCGAGCATCAACGGTATGGTCTGGCTGCGCGGCGCGCAGTCGGACTACGACCGCTGGGCCGCGCTCGGCTGTGACGGGTGGGGGTGGGCGCAGGTCTCCACGGCCTTCGGGCAACTGGAGCAGTGGCAGCGCCCCGCGGCGTTGCAGCCGAAGAACCCGCTCTCGGAAGCGATGGTCGCCGCTGCGGTGGAGGCTGGTCTGCCGCGCAACGACGACTTCGACACCGGCATCCTCGACGGCGCGGGGTGGAACCGCTCCGCGATCCACGAGGGGCGCCGGCGCAACAGTTACCAGGCCTTCATCGCCCCGGTGCGGGACCTCCGCCCGAATCTGACGGTGCTTCCGGACACGCATGTGCTGCGAATCGCGCTCGAGGGCGCGCGGGCGGCCGGGGTGGTCATCTCCCGCAATGGCGCGGAGGAAACGATCGCGGCGGGGGAGGTTGTCCTGAGCGCCGGGGCGTTCGATTCACCGCGGCTGCTGATGCAGTCGGGCATTGGCCCCGCCGCGCATCTCGGCGAGGTCGGCATTCGCGCGGTCGCCGATCTGCCGGTGGGGGAAAACCTGATCGATCACCTGCTGATCGGCATCGTCTACGACGGCACGCGGGAGATTCCGGAAACGAACGCCTACAGCACCGAGGGGTGCGCCTTCGCCCGCTCGACCGCCGGCCGCGAGGACTGCGACATCGAGATCTCCTTCGCCAAGGAGCCGCACTTCGCGCCGGAAACGACCGATGGCAGGCCCCGCTTCACCATCATTCCCGGCATCACCCGCACGAAGAGCCGCGGCACGGTCCGGCTCTCCGGGAACACGCCGGACGCTCCGTTGGTGATCGATCCGAACTACTTCAGCGACCCGTACGACATGCAGGCGATGATCGCCGCCGTCCGCCTCAGCCGCAAGATCGGCGACCAGGCCGCGCTCGAAGGCTGGTCGGCCGGAGAGCATTTCCCGGGCGCGGGCGTTGAGAGCGACGAGGCCATCGCGGAGTACGTCGCGCGGGATGTCTCGACGTGGTTCCATCCGGTCGGAACCTGCCGTATGGGGACCGGCGACGGTGCCGTGGTCGATCCCGACCTGCGGGTGCGCGGCATCGCCAACCTGCGGGTTGTGGACGCCTCGATCATGCCGGACATCGTGTCGGTCAACACCAACGCCGCCAGCACAATGATCGGGTGGATCGCCGGCAGCCGGATGACGGGTGGGGTCGCGCCGGGCCGCTGATCCGCCGCTTCCCGTTCAACCGCCGCTGCGAAGGTCGGAATCCGCTCCGCCGGGATCCGGCTGTGCGCGCCCGTGGATCCGTTTCCCCATGAAGTTCGATCCCGCTTCGCGCCTGGTGTGGATGCGCGTGCGCCTGTGCGCGCTGCGCCGTCCCCGGCAGTGGTGATACCTGCCGCGAGCAAAACAGGACCACCAGCGCACTCGCACGCGCGAGGTGGCGGGAATGGTTCCCAACCCGCGTTCAAACCCTACCAATGGGCCAATCAGCGTCGTTCAACCGCGGGAATTCGCGTGATACCGTCGGGCTTGAACGTACACCCCCGCTGTCCGTTCATTCGGGCGGGGCGCCGGAAGGCGCCCCGTCCGGATACCCGCAACCGGGATCAGGCATGCGCTGTGAGGAGCGAGCCGGTCCGGTCCTCGGGTGGCCGCGAACCAGCGTGGTGCGGCCGGTGCACCGGATAGTGAGGGAGGGAGTTCCGTCGTGAATTTCGAACCCGTCGAAACCAGGGATTCCCGGGGAGCAGCCTCCGGCGAGGATGGGCATGAACCAGCGGCGAGCGCCGCGACCCGACGCGGCCTGATCCGCGCCGCGGTGGGTGGCGCGATTGCTGCCGCCGGGATCACCCGGCTCGCGGCCGATCCTGCCGCCGCGAAGCGCCCCACGGCCGAGGACAATTGCGATCCGAGCGATCCCGACTGCGAGCAGTTCGGCGCGGGCCGTCCCGGCGGGCGCACGGGCTGCATCCTGCTCGGAGCGAGCCAGCGCGGAAATGCGCCGGGGCGGTTCGGAGCCGGGCCTGCCATGCCGTCGCCGGTGCTCGCAGGGCTGCCGTGGTACGAGGCATTCGACAGCCCGGTCAAGCGCGGGGCGGCGTACTGGATCGGCACCGGATCGAACTGGGGAATGGTCCGGGCCGCGCATGCCGTGTGCCTGCGCCCGCCCTCCCTGCCGGATCCGGCGGAGGCGTGGTCCTTCTACGATCAGGGATACAGCGACGCCTGCGTCGGCTTCGCCACCGCCCGCATGCTGTCCCTGTTCAACACCCGGTTCTACAACGGGACGGAGATGTACAACGCCGCCCGCCAGTATGACCGGTGGCCGGGAGCGAACTACGTCGGTACTTCCGTCGACGGTGGCATGGAGGCCGCGATGGTGGTCGGTGGATGGCGGGTCGCCAACCTGAAAACGTCCGGACCCTTCAAGTCCGACGGCATCAGGAGCTGGGCGTGGTTGGAGACATCCGACGACATCCTGCTCGCGCTGGGAACGAAGGAGCCGTTCATCCGGCTGCTCAACTCGTGGGGCCCGTACTACCCGCGAGAGGTTCGCCTGCCGCTGGCGGCGCTGAATCGTCTGGTCCGCGAAGGCGGGAACTTTGTGTCCGCGGTGGACCGCCCGACCGGATCCCTCTGACCGGATCATCTCCGCGCACGGATGCCCCGGAACCTGCCAGGTTCCGGGGCATCTTCGCGTTCGCGGGGGGATGCGCCTGCTACCCGGCCAGAGCTTCCAGCCGCTCCACATAGCCTTCCAGCAACCGGAAGGCGGCGCGGATCGGCTCCTTGGTCGTCATGTCCACCCCGGCGGCGCGCAGGGCGTCGATGGGATCCACGCTGCCGCCGGTGCGGAGAAGGTTCAGGTAGCGGTCGCGCGCGGCGGCGTCCCCGGCGCGGATCGGCGCGGCGAGGGCGGCGGCGGCGGAGATGCCGAGGCCATACTGGAAGACGTAGAAGTTGGCGTAGAGATGCGGGAATCGGGCCCAGATGACGCCCATCCGCTCCGGGTCGATGACCACCTCGCCGCCATAGCCCTGCCTCCAGAAATCGAGCAGGGTCTCGTTCATCCACGCCGCGCCGAGCGACAGGCCGGCCTCGACCCGCTCGTGGCAGGCGAGTTCGAACTTCGCGAGGATCGGCATGATGAAGAGGTAGCGCTGGTGGTTTTCCATGCGCTCCTCGATCACGTTCAGCGTCCAGTCGCGCTCCTGGTTCAACTCCAGCAGGTGCGCGCCCATGAGCGCCTGGTTGAAGTTGCTGGCCGTCTCCGCGACGGACATGCCGTAGCCGCTGTAGGTGATCGGCTGGGCGCGGTTGGTGAGCCGGGTGTGCATGGAGTGGCCGAGTTCATGGGTGAGCGTGGAGACGCTGCCGAGATGGCCCTCCCACGTCATCGAGATGTAGGGCTCCGTCTCGTAGCCGCCCCACGAGAAGGCCCCGCCATGCTTGCCGGTGTTCGCACAGCGGTCCACCCAGCGATTGGCGAGACCGTCCCGCACGGTCGCGACATACTCATCACCCAGCGGGGCGAGCGAGTCGAGGATGTAGCCGCAGCCCTCCTCCCACGACGCGGCGGGCGGATGCTTCGCGAGGGGGGCTTCGAGATCCCAGCCGTGCAGGTCGCCCTTCGCCAGGCCGAGCAGTTTGCGCCGCGCCGCGAAGTAGCGGTGCCAGACCGGGAAGTGTTCCCAGACGGTCTCGACGAGGTTATGGAAAACGCTGACCGGGATGTTGTCGTGCGCGAGAGCGGCCTCCAGCGAGGAGCCGTACCCGCGGGCGCGGGCGTTGAAGACATCCCGCTTGACGGCCCCGGCGAGCGAGGAGGCGAAGGTGTTGCGGTAGGCGAGGTAGGCGTCGCCGGATTGCTCCCACGCCTCGCGACGGATCCGGCGGTCGGGCGCGTGGTAGTAGAGCCCGATGGTGCCGGGCGCGAGGGTGATCCGCTGCCCGGTTTCGTCGGTGACGGCTCCGAGCGGAAGTTCGCCATTCTCGAGCATGTCGTGGACGGTCTCGAAGCCCGCGAAGACCTCGCCGGCTTGCGCCATCACCTGCTCGACTTCGGCCGAGCGCAGGTGTGGCCGCTGCCGCTGGATGGTTTCGATCAGATGGCGGTAGCGGGCGAGATCGGGCGAACCGTCCAGCCACGCCGCGAGCGTCGCATCGGGGATGGCGGCGATTTCCGGGGCGATGAAGGAGGCTGCCGCGCTCGCCCGCGAGCT
>CAIPGK010000223.1 GCA_903864575.1 uncultured Chloroflexota bacterium | reverse complement strand
GTGGCGGTGACAACCGGATCGAGGGTGATGCCTTCGATCTCATGCCGGCCGTGTGCGGCGATTTCGGGGTCGCCGGGCGCCAACACCTGCGACCATCCCGGAGCGGTCGGCGTGGCGCGGAGTTCGGCAAGCATCTGCTTTAGATCAGCGGCGACATCCTCAGGATCACGGAAGGCGTCGACGCGCCAGGCAAGAAAGAAGTGGCCGAGCGAGGAGCGGTCATGGGTGCGGAAAACGCTGGTGAGGTGGGTTCCCCAGAGGGACCCCGCCAACGGGCCGCACAGGGTGTCGACCATCATCGCCAGCGAATAGCCCTTGTGGCTTCCGGTGGAGTGATCCGCGCCGAGCGGGGTGAGAAATGACGCGGCATGCGGATCGGAGGTGACGGCTCCCGAGGCGTCGAGGGCCACTCCGTGCGGTAGCGGCTTGTCGAGCCGCCGGGCGATTTCGATTTTTCCGTAGGCGACCGAGCTGGTGGCAAGATCGACGATGAATGGCGGCTCATCCGGGCCGAGAGGAACGCCGAAGGCGATCGGATTGGTGCCGAACATGGGCTCCGCGCCGCCGGTGGGCACGACTAGCGGGCCGGCGTTGGTCATGGAGATGGCCGCCAGCCCGCGCCGGGTCGCCTGCAGCACGTACCCGCCCGCGATGCCGTAATGGCTGCTGTTGCGGACGGTGGTCATGCAGATGCCGATCTTCTCGGCTTTCTCGACCGTCAGGTCCATTGCTTCGGCGGCAAGGGCAAGCGCGAAACCGCCGTGCGCGTCGAAGGCATAGGTCGAGGGGGTTTCGCGGTCGATAGTCAGGCTGGCGACCGGATCGACCAATCCGGAGCGCAATGCCTTGATGTAGAGGTGCAGCCGGGCCACGCCGTGCGATTGCACCCCGCGCAGGTCGGAGAGGACCAGCGCCTCGGCGGCCCGGCGGGCACGGATCTCGGGCACTCCGCAGGTCTCGATCACCGCGGCGGCGAAGGCCGTCAATGGCTCGGCCATCACGGTGGCGGTTTCGATTGGTTTCACGGATTCCATCGCGCGCTCCGCAGTGACGCCAGCACAAGGCCCGGATTATCACCGAGGGCGCGACTTGCGGCATGCGGGGTTCACGGGTTCTCCCGGAAAGCGCCCGCAGCGGTCGAGTGCTCCGTCGGTCGCGATGACGTTTCTGCGGTCACGCACGCGGAAACGGGGCGACCCGGATGGCCCGGAGCGCCCCGTTCGCGCGCTAATGGCTACAGGGTGATGATGTGATCCGGCGGGTTTCCCGCGAGCGCTGCATAGAGGTCGGGGAAGCAGCCGACGTGGACGCCGTCCACGGTGCCGACGGGCCGGTAGCCGCCGCCATCCTTCGGCTCTGCAAGGTTGCGCTCGTTCGCGCACTGGTCGCAGAGCATCAGCAGGATGCCCTTTTCCTTCGCGATCTTCGACAGTCGTTCGCCGATGGGGTCGCCCTTGCGGAGCGCGAAGGTGTTGTCGTCGAAGAACATGATTCCGACGACGTCCGCGCCATGATTCCCGGCTTCGAGCTGGGGCAGGATCATCTTGCCCAGCTTGTACGAGACGGTGTGGCCGGAGGTGCTGAGGACGTAGGCGACCTTCATCACGAATCTCCCTGACGGGCGGCTGCGGGGACCATCCCCGCTTGCGCTTGACCCGGTTCATCCGAAAAAGCATCCCGCTCGGGGTGCGGGTGGTGCAGTGCACGTGCTACCCGTGTGGTGATCAGCCCGGAGCGTGGGGAGAAGAGGAGCGCGATGGCGAACAGGGCGGTAGCCACGAGAACGACGCTCGCGCCGGAGGCCATGCCCGCATAGTAGGAGAGATACAGCCCGACCGCGCCGGAGAGCGCGCCGATCAGTCCGGCGAGGGCGACGGTCAGGGGCAACCGGTCGGTCAGCAACCGCGCGGTGGCAGCGGGGGTGACGAGCATCGCCAGCACGAGGATGTTTCCGACCGTCTGCAGGGAGACGACGATGGCCAGCGAAAGGAGCAGCAGGAAGAGTTGATCCCACGCCCAGAGGTTCATCCCGATCGATGCGGCGAAGGTGCGGTCGAATGCCGCCGTCACCAGTTCGCGCCGGAACAGGAGCATCACGAGCAGCACCGCCGCGCCGATGCCCGCGGAAAGCAGCAGATCCTTCGAGCTGACGCCGAGGATGCTGCCGAAGAGAAAGGTCGTCACGTCGCGGGCGTACGTCTTCTGGGTGGAAATGATGGCAACGCCGAGGGCGAACGCCCCGGCGAAGAGGACGCCGATGGCGGTGTCGTTGGAGAGCCTCCCCGATTGCGAGACGAGTCCGATCCCGAGCGAGACCAGTGTGGCCGCGATCAGGGCGCCGACGAGATAGTTGCCGCCCAGCACGAAGGCAATGACCACTCCGGGAAAGATAGCGTGGGCGAGAGCGTCGCCCATGAACGCCAGTCCGCGCAGGGTGACGAAGGTGCCGATCACGCCACAAATGATGCCGACGATGAGGAT
>CAIPGK010000222.1 GCA_903864575.1 uncultured Chloroflexota bacterium | reverse complement strand
CGGACCCACTGCCTGCGTTTGGAGACCCCGATGATCCACACACCGCTCTGCTCCTTCCTCGGCATCGACCACCCGATCCTGAATGCATCGATGGCGGGAACCGCCTCCGGTGAACTCGCTGCCGCCGTCTCCGAGGCAGGCGGCTTCGGCATGATCGGCGGCACCAACCCGGACGGCGCGCCATGGCTGCGGGAACAGATCAGGATCGCCCGATCGCTCACCTCCCGCCCCTTTGGCGTCGGCTTCATCTCCGCGTTCCCGGACACCGCGGATCTGGCCGCTGTGGCGATCGATGAGGGCGTCGCGGCGATCAATCACTCGTTCGCCGATCCCTCGCCCTTCATCGCTCCGGCTCACGCCGCTGGCGTGAAGATATTCGTTCAGGTGCAGACCCTCGCCCAGGGCCTTCGGGCCGCGCATGCCGGAGCGGATGTCATCATTGCGCAAGGCGGCGAGGCCGGCGGCCATGCCGGATCCATCGGCATCCTCGCGTTGCTTCCCGCGATGGTTGACGCCGTGGCGCCGCTGCCCGTGGTGGCCGCTGGCGGTATCGCCGATGGCCGCGGTTTTGCCGCTGCGCTCATGCTGGGGGCACAGGGCATCTGGATGGGAACCCGGTTCGTGACCAGCCGCGAGTGGGGTGGCCCCGGTTGGGAACAGGCGGCGGTCCTCGCGGCCACCTCCGACGACACGATCCAGACCCGCCTTTACGACATCATCGCCGAACGCCCGTTTCCCAGGGAGAACCCGGACAGAATGCTCCGCAATGCGTTCATCGAGCGCTGGCAGGGCCGCGAGGCCGAGATACCCGCCCACCGGGATGCGCTCCTTGCCGAAATAGACGAGGGTTCCGCTCGTGCCGACCTGTCCATTGCCGGCATCAGCTCGGGCGTCTCCGCAGGGTTGATCGCCTCGAGCCTTCCTGCTGGCGAGATCGTCCGGAGCATTGCTGCCGAGGCCGAAGCGTTGCTCCGCGAGCGGCCACCGGCGCTGCTCGGTTGATCCATCGCCGCGTGGAAGGCGGGGATTGAAGCATCAGCCAGCGCACCCGGGAGCGTCGACGCGCAGAGATGTGGCATCGATGCCGCTTCGGCTCCTCGACGTGGCAACAGACGTGCGACCGCGGCAGGTGGTGGCGCCTGTCCTTCGCCGGGCACGACATGGCCCCGCTCACCTGAGCCACCATGAGGAGGAGCTTCGATGGACGAGCAACAGATCAGTCGCGATTCGCGCCATGCGGCGGGATCGGCCGGTCGCCGGCCGTTTCTGGCGATGGTCCTCGCGATCGCGGCACGCGCCTCCCCGGTCAGCGCCGCCGAGGTGGAACCTGCTGGAGGCAGATGCCGCGGCAAGCGTTGCACGGCCAGCAGCCAGTGCGGCAAGGGACTCGACTGCGATACCGTCGGCCGGTGCGTCTACGCGAAGCGAAACTGCGGCAAACAGAAGGATCGCTGTTGCGCCAGCGGCGAATGCTGCGGCGACTATTTCTGTGTCCACGGCAGTTGCCGACGCCGAGCGTAGCCGCCTTGCCCTCGTCTCCGGCCGATCCGGCAACCGGCCTCGGTCTCACACCAGGACAAGCCGCCGGTCGCTCCTGTCCGATGCTGCTGCTCTGCTTTGCTGTCCCAGCAGGGTAAACTGCGCCCGCGGCATTTCCGCATGGAAGAGCGAGGAGGCATCCCGATGACTGACGCCCGGACGAGCCCGGAAGAGCGACATGGCCCGATCGCCGGGCTCGGCACCTTGCCAGCAGCCTGCCTCGTCGTGACCGCGATCAACGCCCTGTATATGCTGCTCGTGGCGATCGGGAACATCACCGACTTCGACACCAACTTCGCTTTCGTACAGCACGTCCTGTCGATGGACACCACCAACTTTGGCGGCGCTCCCGGCGAAGGCCTCGACACCGATGTCGCGTGGCGCGCCATCGATCAGGGCGGCGTGCATACCATCACCTACGTGCTGCTCATCGCGTGGGAGACCATCTCGGCCATCGTCCTGCTGATCGCCACCGTCCGCTGGATCGCCGCGATTCGATCGGGCAATCACGACGAGGCCCGCAGGCTCTCCACCGTCGGCTTTCTGATGATCGTGATCCTCTTCATGGGGGGCTTCATCACCATCGGCGGCGAGTGGTTCCAGATGTGGCGCTCCACGGCCTGGAATGGCCTCGATCCGGCCTTCCGAAACTCCGTGCTTGCCCTGTTCGGACTCGTGCTGGTGCACCTGCCCTCTCGCGACTGGAATGGCCGGTAGCGCCCGTCCAAACCGCTCGGCCTTCGGGGCCGGGCGCGAGGGCCGGTTCGTTCAGGCGAACAGCAGCAACGCCCCGGCCAGCACCGGCACGCCCAGCACGGCCCAGCGCAGCAATTCCTTCGGCGCGCGCCGGGTGAATCGCGCCCCGATGAATGCCCCGGTCGCCAGTCCGATGGTCCCTCCCAGCAGGTGGGGAGACGACACGTCCCCGGCCTGCCAGAGCGCGAGCGACCCGGTGGCGCTGATGAAGACCAGCGTGAACATCGTCGTCCCCACTGTCTGCCGAAGTGGCAGGCCCAGCCAGCTCAGGTAGCCTAGCTGGAGAAATGGCGCCATGCCGACTCCCAGAAACGCCGCCGCCGTCCCGCCGCTCACGCCCAGTCCGACGGACGCCGCCCAGTCTCGCCCGGATCGTGCCGTCTCCCCCGCCCACGGCGCGCCCGGCGCGAGGTTCGCCGCCATCCGGGTCCTGATGTAGAGCAGCACCGCCAACCCCCAGAGCCCGAGCCCTGATGCGATCTGCAACGGACGCTCCGGCATGCCCTGACTCAGGCTGGCCCCGACGATGGCGCCCAAGGCTCCGGCAACTCCGGTCACCAGGCCAATCCGGGGGGCGACGTTCCCCTCCCGGAAGTGGGAAATCGCGCCGGAAATGGTCGTCAGGCACATGATGCCCAGTGCGGTTCCGATCGCGGCATGGATCGGCAGTCCATAGGCGCTGGTCAGCAGGGCCATGACGATCCCCGCGCCACCAGCGCCCACAAACCCGATGATCGTGCCGATCAGGAACGTAACGACCGCCAGCGACAGGATCAGCCCGAGCTGTCCCGGAATCACCGCTCCCGCACTTCGGTGACGACCTCGCCCTCATGAACGAGTTTTCCCTGCGCGTCGATCGCGTCCACCGCTTCCATTGCCGCCTCGCGGGCGGCCCGGGCGGCCTCCTCGTCATCCTTCGTCGAGCGCCAGAACTTCCATGCGAAGTAGATCGGCACCAGCAACGCGGCGACGATCAGCATCTTGACCGCGGTGCCGATGATGCCGCTGAACAGCCACCCCAGCACCAACCCGATCAGCAACCCCGCGATCAGGCCGTAGATCACCCATTGCATCCGCTCCTTGACCATCATGGTCGAGGCGCGCCCGTATGTCCCATCCATTCATCGCCTCCCGGCTTTGCCCGCGCAGCGCCTCTCCGACCACCGCGCTCCCGCGACAGGGTAGCCCATTTCTTGTCCCGTGTTGAACCGCCGACCAGCAGGCCGCATTTTCAACAGGTCGGTAGCCGCTGTATGCTTCGCCGTCGGGGGCGTTCTGCATCGTTCTCCAGGAAGGCCCCGGGTCCATGTCGTTGTCCTCCGAAACTACGGAAACCCTCGCGACGACCGCGGCGCTGGAAGCGATCATCGCCCCCGGCGAGATGCTCCCTCCCATCGTCTCTGACCCCGTTTCTGACGCAGGCGCCGGTCCCATGACCCAGCGACGCGTGCTGGGGCTTGCCGTACCAATCATCGGCGAAAACCTGCTGCAAACCAGCGTCGGCGCTGCCGACACCTTCATGGTGGCGAAACTTGGCAGTGCCGCCGTGGCAGGTGTCGGCACGGCCATCGAACTCGTCTTCTTCATCATCTCCATCCTCTCCGCCGTCGACATCGGCGCGACCGTGCTGATCTCGCAAGCTGTCGGCGCCGGCGACCGAAAGAGCGCCAACCTGCTCGCCCGGCAGGCCGTCGTCTGGGGCATCCTGCTCGCCATTCCCGTCTCGGTCCTCGGCTTTTTCGGCGCGCCTCACGTCGTCTCCATCTTCGGCGCGGAACCCGATGTCGCGGCCAACGCGGTCAAGTACATCCACGTCACCGCAGCCACCAGCATCGCGCTCCTGCTCTCCTTTGTTTGCGGTGCGATCCTTCGCGGCGCGGGAGACAGCCGGACCCCGTTGTACGCCGCCGTCGCTGCCAACGTCGTCAACGTTGCAGTCGCCTGGACCCTGATCTTCGGACACTTCGGATTGCCCGCGATGGGCGTCGCCGGTTCCGCAGTCGGCGCCGCCGCGGGCCGGGCAGTCGGCGCGGTGCTGATGCTGGCGTTGATGGCCTCCGGGCGCAGATCGATCTCCCTCGCGGGCCGGGACGGCTGGCTCCCGAGCATGGAGATCGGCAAGCGGCTCTTCAAGCTCGGGATTCCCGCCGCAATCGAGCAGATGCTCATCGCAGGCGGATTCACCGCCATGATGATCGTCGTCGCCATCCTCGGCACCGCCTCCCTGGCAGCCCAGCAAATCGGCTTCACCGCCCTCTCGCTGGCGTTCCTCCCGGGTTTCGGTTTCGCTATCGCCGCCACCGCCCTCGTCGGCCAGTCGATCGGCGCACGAGACATTTCCGCCGCCAAGACCGCTTCCGCCATCGCGCTCCGCTGGGGCATCCTCTGGATGGCCGTCGGCGGTCTGCTCTACTTCTTCTTCGCATCCCATGTCATGGGCATCTTCACCGATGACCCGATCGTGGCAAAAGCCGGGGTTTCGGCGCTCCACGCAATCAGCCTCAGCCTCCCCTTCTGGGCGGTCTGGAGCGTGTGCGCCGGAACGCTCCGCGGCACCGGCGACACCCGCTCGCCGATGATCGCCGGCACATTGGCCGTCTGGGTGGCCGTGCTGTTCGCGTGGCTCGGCGTGACACGGTTCGGTTTTGACCTCGGCCACGTCTGGCTGACCTTCATGGTCACGACCCCGCTGGCCGGGTTCTCCAACTGGTTCCTCTCCCGCCGCCGTCTGGACGGCGACCCCGATGTCATGCTCGCCGCGGCCCCAGCCCACCCCTAGGGCGGACTGTCACCACCAGCCATACGGCACGTTGCGACGGGGGTTGAGCGCAGGGTATGCGCCGCGCTCGAGGAGCGCCGCCGCCCGGCCGAACATGGCGTCGAGCTCGCGCTCGTCGATCATCGGCGCGAGCAGCTCGCGCAGCTGCTGGGCCTCCTGCTCAACTCTGGCAAGATCGCCAAGCAGCACAGGATCGATCGGCTCCCCGACGTACTGCCACAGCACTGTGCGGAGCTTCGGGGCCTCGTTGAAGGTGAGCCCGTGGTCGATGCCCCAGATCTTTCCCGAGGCGTCACGCAGGCAATGCCCGATCTTGCGGTCGGCGTTGTTCGAAATGTGATCGAATAGCACGAGGCGCTCGATCTCCGGCGCGTGGCTTCCCCAGAATTTCGGCTCGGTCGCCGCTTCGCCCGCCGGTTCAACATACAACTGGACGCTGCCCACCCCATGCGGCCCGTCCCGGACGATGGTCGGCGGCACAAGATTCCACCCAAGCCAGCGGCTGAGTTCATATGCGGCAGTCTCCCGGAGGTACAGCGTGCCCTCGGGAAAATCGTAGAGGGGAGCTTCGCCGGCGCATGGCTTGTAGATCGCGAGGTGCGCCGCGCCGTCGGGCATCTCCATCGCCACGGCAAAGGAGTAATTCGATCCCCACGGGATCAGTTTCGACCCGCTGATCTCCGCACGCGCCAGCATGTCGAGCGCGTCAGCCTCGCCAAGGGGAGCAGGCGTCGATCCGGGTTCTTCCGATTCGTCTCGCAGTTCGAGAAAGAGGTTGGGCATGGTCCCGGCCAGATGATGCGCCAGCTGGCGCTGCGTGCCGTCTCGCCTGAGTGTAGCGGACGGCGGCGACGCCGCCCAAAGCGCGCCCCTCCCCGCGTAGAATCGCCGCTACAGATTCGAGGCTGCGGGAGCGTTCCCGCAGCACTGCTGGAAGGAAACCCGATGCGGATCGTCCGGTATGTCCACCCTGCCGATGGCCGCCCCTCCTGGGGCATCGTCGAGGGTGATTCCCTCGTCTCCGCTGAGGGTGTTCCCTGGCTTGGAGACGGCCTCTCGCGCGGCGAGCGCGTCGGGAGCGCCGCCGCCGCCCACCTGCTCGCCCCGGTGCAACCCGGCAAGATCGTTTGCGTCGGTCTCAACTACCTCAAGCACGTCACGGAGCGCGATCCAACCCGCGTCGTCCCCACCGAGCCGGTCATTTTCTGGAAGCCGAACTCCTCGATCATCGGCCCCGGCGAAACCATCCGCATCGCCAACCTCGCCAATCGCACCGATTACGAGGCCGAACTCGCCATCGTCATCGGCAAGGGTGGCCGCGACATCCCCGAGGCGTTGGCCCTCTCCCGCGTCCTCGGCTACACCTGCGCCAATGATGTCTCCGACCGCACCCTGCAGAAGCAGGATGGCCAGTTTGTCCGCGCCAAGGGTTTTCACACGTACTGCCCCGTCGGGCCCTGGATCGAGACCGGTCTCGACCCGAACGACCTCGCAGTCCAGTCCCGCCTGAACGGCGAACTCCGTCAGGACCAGCGAACATCGTCGATGCTCTTCGGACCGGCCTTCCTCGTCAGCTTCATCAGCCATATCATGACCCTCGACCCCGGAGACCTCATCCTGACTGGCACGCCTGAAAATGTCGGCGAACTCACCCCCGGCGACACCATAGAGGTCGAGGTGGGCGGCATCGGCGTACTCAGGAACCCGGTCGCCGCCGCCTAACGAGCGACTGCCGGCAGCAGAGTACTGGCGCGGTTGCCTCCAACCCACCAAAACAGAACGGGAGCGCAGCGATCGCCGCGCTCCCGTTCCGTTCGCTCTGACCGCGTGTTGGGTTGCTAGCTGCGGACCGGCGACAGCCCATTCACGGAGCAGCCCATGTAGCCGCCATCGTACCCATCGCTGAATGCGTCGGTGCGCTGCTCGGCGTTGCCGTGCGCCTGCGGGTCGAACTCATCGATCCCGTTCGGGTCGCCCAGTCGCGCAAAAATGAATGCGCTCGCCTCGGCCAGATCTTGCAGATCGAGGAAGTCGCGGGCATCCATGTCCCGGCTCCACACGCCCGTCAGGCAGTCGGCCATAAGTTCGAGTTCGATGCTGTAGACCTCGTTCGGCTTCGACGGGCGGCGCTGCGACCGGTCGATGCCCATCTCGGTCTGGACGTGGTGTGCCCACTCGTGACCGACGACAAACGCCACGGCGAAGTCGCCGTACTCCTTGTTCAGGTCATCCAGAAACGCCTGGTCGAGATAGACGGTCTTGTCCGGCGGGCAGTAGAACGCCCAGAAGCCCGGCGCGGCGGGTCCGCAAGCGGTCATCGCCGAGCGGCCCGGCGGCACGATCTTCACGCCAGGGGAGGTGTACTGCATCTGCTGCGCGGAGAACGATCCCTTGTAGAAGGTGTCGAGGTCGTTCACCACGAACTTCAGCAGTTCGGTGATGTCGGACGGCGTGCCCTCCTGCTTCGGCGGCGCAAAGCGGGCCGATGCGTCCGCGATGTACGCCCGGCTGTTGCCGAAGAACCAGCGATACTGGCCCTGGAACGGCACCAGGTACATCATCGTCTCGAGCGTCTGCTTCTTGCCGTCCTGACCGGTGAACTCCTGCGTATAGGTCACCTGCGCGGCATCGTCGTAGGTCTTGTTGTTGACTGGCCAGGTGTACGATCCGAGCTGGACGTCCTTGATGACGGCCTTGCCCGGCTTCGTCTGTCCGTAGATCTGGCTGAAAATCTGCAGCGCCACCGAGCGTGGCACTTCCGCCAGCACATCGGGGTGCATGTAGTCGAACAGCGCGTTGTAGTTCCCGGCGACCGCCGCGTCGAGGTAGCTCTGGGCGGTCTGGGCCGCCGCCTGCATCTTCACCTCGTTGCTGACGACCTGCCCCGAGGCATGCCCGAGGCCAATGCTGCTCGCCATGATGCCGAACACCATGACGAGGACCGCCACGATCCTCATCCGTATTCCCTCCGTTGACCCTGGAGCCCTGCGCTCCCCTGCGGTTTGTCCCGCTCCGTTCTTCAGTCCACGCGGCCCCACGGACGCCGCTCATTGCGGAGAATAGCACGCACTGCGATGGTGTGATAAACGTGCGACCGCATTTCACCCCGTCGTCCCCTGCCCATCGCGCGAGTGAGGCTCAGATCTCCAGCCACGCCATCCCCGTACCCCAGTCCAGGTGATTTCGCAGCGAATCCGGGTCTGTCACCGGCGCCATGCAGGCATTCCGCTCGCAGACATAGGCGGTCGCTTTCCCGTCCCGCATCGGGCGCTGCGCAAGAAACGGGATCCGCCGGCCCAGGTCTTCGTTTGCCGCGCCGACCAGCAGATTGGGCCGGTAGGCAGCGTAGATCTCGGCCAGCATCCCGTCCATCTCCGGCGTTCCCGGCTGCCCGGCGAGCGCGACCTCCATCGGCGCGGACAGGTGAAAATCAAGCGCCGCGAGCGCTCGCCCGAAACCGACCGGTCCCTCGGCCATCGGCTGCGCGAGCGCCTCGAGGTACCCGACCGCCCGATGCGCCCACGCCGCTTCACCCGTCATTGCCGCCAGCCGCAACAACACGTCCGACGCGACCGAACTGCCGCTCGGCGTCGCGCCGTCCTGGATCTCGCGCGGGCGCGCCACCAGGCGCTCGGCCATCATCGACGTGTCATAGAACCCCGGCCCAGCCGGGTCCGCGAACGATGCCGCCATCACGTCGGCCATCGACACCGCCTCGTCCAGCCAGCGAGGATCGAGCGTTGCCACATGCAGGGCCATCAGTCCATCGATCACATTTGCGAAGTCTTCCAGGAACCCCGGCGTTCGGACCTGCCCGTCCTTGTAGCTGCGGAAGAGCCGACCGCGCTGCCGCATCGTACCCAGCAGGAATTCGGCGTTGGCGACCGCCACCTCCAGCAGATCGGCCCGGCCCAGGGCGCGGCCACCGTTCGCCATCGCTTTCAGCATCATCCCGTTCCACGACGCGACGGCCTTCTCATCCAACCCCGGCCAGATGCGCTGCGCCCGCGCCTCGAACAACTCACTGATGATGTCGTCGATCTGCTCCTTCAGCGCCGCGGGCATCATCGCCCGCGACGTCGCAAACGTCTTTGGCAGCACCGGAATGCTGAGAACGTTCGACCCTTCGAAATTCCCTTCCGCGGTAACTCCGAAGTACTCGGCGGCAAGCTTCGCCCGTTCCGGCCCCAGCACTGCCTCCAGTTGGGCGGGCGTCCAGACGTAGAATCGCCCTTCCTCGCCCTCGCTGTCAGCATCCATCGTCGCGTAGAACTGGCCCTCCGGGCCGGTCATCTCCCGCACCGTCCCGTCGAGAATTTCGGCCCCGACCCGCTGGTACAACTCGTCCCCGAACGCG
>CAIPGK010000221.1 GCA_903864575.1 uncultured Chloroflexota bacterium | reverse complement strand
CGGCACTCGCCCGGTACGAGAACGTGCGCGTCGGCCGGGACGCCATGTTCGCTGCCAGTCCTCCGAGCGCAATGATCACGGCGATTGCGACAGCGATCCGCTCGACTCCGAAGGCATCGGCGGCAACCCCTGCGAGCAATGTGGGGACCAACGCGCCCACGCCGGTCAGCAATGCGACCGTTGCCACGGTTTGCCCGCGCCGCTCCGGCGGCGTGTGAACGAGCAGCAACGAGCGGGATGCCACCCCGACCATGGCGGAGAAACACCCGGCAGGAACGGAAATCAGCATCGTCAGCAGCACCAGGGATGGAATCCGGAGGATGTCGGCGAGCACATCGAGCGGAAGGCCAAGTATCTCGTTCGCGAGATGGCGCAGGTCGGCAACAAACGCGAGCGCGCCGACCGTCGCCGCGAACCCGAGCATCGCCCCCGTGGCCACCCGCTGATCGCCAACCGCACGGCCCAGCGGGTGTGCGAGCCGGAGCCCGGCAACCACTCCGAACGCCGCAGGAGCAAAGACAAACACGGTATTGTCCGCGCCCGTCCCTAGCACCCGGCGCAGGAACAGCGGCATGATGACCAGCAGCGCGCTCATACCGACGCCGACCAGGATATCCGAGGCCATTGCCCGGATCGTCAGGCTGTCGGACCGGATGCCGCGAAACCCTTCCCGGAGCGTATCCGGAAGCCCCCGGCTGGATCGCGCCGACACATGGCCATCGAGCGGCGGCATCAGCCTGATCAGGGCGGCCGAGAGGCAGAAGAGACCGGCGCACACCGCGAACAGCGCCTCCACGCCGGCGGTCCGCAGCAGCAACGGCGCGAGAATGACCAACCCGAGCACCTGCGCGACGACCCCGGCGAGGTTGAACAGCGATTGCGCCTCGGTCAATCGCCCAGGCGCAACGAGCTGGGCCAGCGCGGCGCTTTCTGCCGGGGACTGGAACTGCTGGAGCGTCCACAGTCCGAGCGTCGCGGCGAAGATGCCTGCCAGGTCCGGCGGGTTGGCGAGAAGCACCACCACAAACCCGAACCGCAGGAGGTTGACTGTGGTGAGGATCCCGCGCAACGGAAACTGGTCCGCCACGATCCCGGCAGGCAGGCCGAACAGGATGGATGGCACGATCGCGCAGAGGACGAACAGACTCGTGAACGCAGCCCGGTCGGTCAAGTCCGCCACGAGCAGCAGGAAGGCATAGATCAGCGCTCCATGCGCGGCGGCGGCGCTCACCCGCGCAAGCCAGAACGCCCGGAATGGCTCATCGTCGAGCAGCCGTGCTCGAATCGACGGAGCCGGCTGCTCCCTTTCAGCCGGAGGCGAGCACACCGACGCACGGGATTCGGCGGCCCTGCCGGGCCCGGCGCATGCGCCCTCGCTTGCGAGAGTCTCCCCCAGGGTGCGGGAATGATCCGGATTTCCCGGTCGCCGCGCGTTCATCGTCAGCCTTGCCCCGTCTCCATCGACGCCGAAGCGGCCTGCCTGCGCGAAGGTTACCCGCAATCCCGCGCCATTGCCGGGGACCGCGGCGAGTGGTACACAGCGTGGAAACGGTGTACCGTGCGCGACCGTACAACGGTCCCTGTGGAGGCCAGCACCATGGATGAGGAGCAGAATCAGGAAATCCGGCAGGAGACGGGCCGCGCCGTCACGCCCGGCGCGGCGAAGCGGGCCGAGATGGCGGAAGTGCGCGGGTTGACCCGGCAGGAACGCGAGGCGAAGCGCACCGAAAAGAAGGATTCACGGGAACCGGAAAAGGTGGAACGCGCCAGCGCCCGAGAAGAAAAGATGTCGGTGCGCGAGGAGCGACAGGCCATCCGAGAGCGAATGCGCGTGAGCGATCGTGATGCCCGAAAGGCGTTGCGCAAGCAGCGGCACACCGGCGGCGCACCCGCCGAGGAAGTCGCTGCGGACGGCGAGGGCGGCGAAGGCGGCATCAAGGGCATTTTCAAGCGCATCACCGGCCAGTAGCAGGACCGCGCAACCGGTGTCAGCGGCCCAACAGACCGCCAACGGCGGCCATCGCGGCGGGCAGCATGTCGAGCAGCGCGATCAGCAGCAGGATGTCCCCGACGACGAGCATGCCCATGAGCGCAGCCGGGCCAACAGCCCCGACCTGACCCATGTAGCGACCCATCCCGAAGGCGTTGGTGCTGACAAGCACGAAGACCAGCCAGGCCACGGCGACGAACAATGCGCCGAGCACCTGGACCTGTGTCTGCGGCATACCCTGCTGGATGAGCACCGCCAGGTTCAGCACCGCGAGCAGCAGGCCCGGCAAGAGGAGCAACGCCACCCAGGACCACGCGCCGGCAACCGCGCGAGCCCCCTGAGTCATTCGGGCCGGACGCCGCTGATGCGGCCACATGCCGTCCACCGAGGTTTCAGCCGCCTGGATGGTGTAGACCAACGCCACGCACAGCGCGATCAGCAGCCAGAACCGGCCATCCTGAACGCGTACGATGTCACCGATTCTGTCCACGCGTCGTCCCTCGAACCGTGTCGAACCAACCGAAACCGAGGGTAGCACATCGCGCGGCGCACGCGTGGGAAATCTTCGGATTTTTGGTAGGCTCCCCGATGGTGACAAACGGCAATGCACACCCTTGACCGCATGCCTGCGGCTGCAGGACCCAACGCATGACCGACACGCGCTACGCCCACCCCGACCATCTCGGCTATCGCCTGCAGGCGGGCTCGACTCGCGCCCTCCTGATCCCGGGGTTCATGGGCACGCCGCTCGAAATGCGGCCACTCGCCGATGCGCTTGCAGAGGCAGGCGTCTCCGCCCGCTCGGTGCTGCTTCCGGGTTTTGGGCCGGACGCCGGCAATCTCGCTCGCGCATCGGCCCGCCAGTGGATCGAGGCGGCGGCGGCAGCTTGGGACGAGGAGCGCGCCAACGCCGAACGCTCTGTTCTGATCGGCTTTTCGATGGGCGGCGCGATCGCCGCCGCCATCGCTCGCGAAGCCCGGCCGGACTCGCTGATCCTGCTGGCCCCGCATATTCGCTTCGCGGACCGGCGCGCCCTCGTCCTGCCGCTCCTCAAGCATGTGATGCGCGAGTTCCAGCCGTTCGGGAACGCTGATTTCAACGACCCCGGCGTTCGAGCGACGTTCAGCGAAATGGCCCCGGGCGCCGACCTCGACGATCCCGACGTGCAGCGCGAGCTTCGCCGGCAGACGGCAATACCCACCAGCGCGCTCGATGAACTCCGCCGCACCACCATCGCGGCAAACCGCGCCGCACCGTCGATCGCCGCGCCCACCACCATCGTCCAGGGGATGCAGGACCCGACCTCGCTCCCGGCGTACAGCAAGGCATTCGCGGAGCGGATCGGGGGTCCCGTTCGCTTCCTGCCGGTTCCCGGCGATCACATGCTGGTCGATCCCACGCACCCCGGGTGGGAGCGTACCCGCGACGCAGTCATGCGCGCCGCGGCCGCACCGGAGGCGGCATGAGTTCGACGCGAACGCGATGGCTTCCGCTGCTCGTGCTCGGCATCCAGACTGCGCTGGCGATCCGCGTCTACGCGCGGCTGCAACGAACGAGCGGCCAGCAGTCAATCGTCAGCCGCGAGCGATTCAAGCCGCCCGGGCGGATCACCGTGCTGGTTCCGGTCCGAAACGATCTTCGCAATCTTGGCCCGTGCCTGCGTGGTCTCCACGGGCAGGGCCCGGCGGTGACCGAGATTCTCGTCGTCGACGGCGGCTCCACCGATGGCACCGCCGATCTCGTCCGGGCATGGGAGGTTCGCGACCGCCGCATCCGCTATGTCGATGCCCGCCCGATGCCCGGCACGCGCGATGCGACTCCTGTACCCGCGACCCTTGCGGCAGGGATCGACGCCGCGCCGCCCGGCGCGGGCTGGGTACTGGTGGTCGGGCCGGAAACCCGCCCGAAGACCGGGCTGGGCCGCTCGATGCTCGGCCATGCCCTGCGCGCTGGCGCGGAAATGCTCAGTCTCGTCATTCCCGAGCGGTCCAGCGGCGCACTCGATGGCATCATGCGGGGTTCGCTCGCCGCCGCGGCCGAAACCCGCTTCGGACTGCCGGGCATCGTCTCCCGCAATCCAGCTCTCGCCCGCGCCAACCGCGACTGTTTCATGGTGCGCCGGGACGCCCTTGCGGACGCTGGCGGGTTCGCCTCCCTGCCGGAACAGGGCTGGGAGTTCGACCTGGCTCGCCGGCTTGCCGCCCGGGGCCGTGCCGTCAGCTGCGCCGAGTCCGAAGACCTGATCTCCCGCGAGCCGGCGCGATCCCCCGAGCAGATTCGCGCCGGATGGGACAACGCCCCCGCCGTGCGGGCGGCGACCAGATCCCTGGACGGTCTGCTCGCGCTCGCGGAAACGATTCTCGTGCAAGCCGTGCCGCTCCCGCTGGCGGTCGCGCTCGCCCATCGGTGCGGAGCGGCGGGACTGCTCGGCAAAGCCAATATCGCATTCTTCTTCGCTCGAGTGGGACTGCTCGGCGCCCCCGGTCCAGACCTGCCTGCCGGAGACCGCAGCCGCTGGCTCGCACCGCTCGCCGATGTGCCGGTGACGGCGGGAATCGCCGCACAGACGCTCGGGCAACCACGCCAGTGACGAATCCTCACAGGCTCCCGGTCCGCGATCGGCCACAGGGCCGATGACGCTTCTCGCCCTTGCGCTGGTTCTTGGATCGGCCGTCTTCCATGCAACCTGGAACCTGGCCGCAAAGCGGTCGGGCGGCGGCGCGACCTTCGTCTGGCTGTTCAGCGCGCTTGCGGCGGTGCTCTGGCTGCCGCTCTCGGTCTGGGTAATCGTTCACGACCACCCGCGCATCCATCCTCTCGGTTGGCTGGCGCTCCTGCTTTCGATCGTGCTGCATCTCGGCTACTACGTCTCGCTCCAGAAGGGATACCAACACGGCGATCTTTCGCTCGTCTATCCTCTCGCGCGGGGAAGCGGTCCCATGCTGGCGGTCGCCGGCAGCATCGTCCTGTTCGGGGAGCGGCCCGGCCCACTGACGCTCGCTGGAGCGGCGCTGATCGCAGTCAGCGCATTCGCGCTCTCCGGAGGTGGGCTTCGGGCGTTCACCGGGGGCGACCTGGCCGTCACCTTCGGCCTGATCGCGGGTCTTACCATCGCTGCCTATACGCTCAACGATGCCTGGGCCGTGCGCGACCTGGCAGTTCCACCCCTCCTGTTGCTCTGGGCGAACGACATCGGCCAGACGGTCCTGCTTGCCCCGGTAGCGCTCAGGCACCGCGATGAGGTCCGGCGGCTCTGGCAGGAACACTGGCGAGAGGTCGCCGTCGTTTCCGTACTCAGTCCGCTCGCCTACCTGATGGTGCTGATCGCGCTCCGCATTTCGCCGGTCAGCAGCGTCGCGCCGGCGCGGGAAATCAGCATTCTCATCGGCGCGATCATGGGCGCGCGCCTCCTGTCAGAGGGGCAAAGCCGCCGCCGGCTGCTCGCCGCCGGCGGCATGGTCATTGGCGTCATCGCCATCGCAATCGGCTGAAGACGGGAGGGCGGCCGACCCACGGAACCCGTCGAGCATCCCCATCACTTGCCGGGCAACTGCTCCGGACCTACTCGCCCCGCTCCGCGCGTTCCCGCTCGGCGACGACCCTCGGCAGCTCCTCCGCGCCCTGCTGGCGCAGCGCCTCGTTCCACTCGTCGCGATATGGCCGGAGCGCATCGGCGATCGCCTCGACGATCGCGAGGTTCCGGTACCACTTGCGGTTTGCCGGGATGATGTACCAGGGCGACTGGTCGGTCGATGTCCGGCTCAGGGCCTCTTCAAACGCCGCCTCATAGTCGTCCCAGTTGCGCCGCTCCACCCAATCACCGGCGTTCAGCTTCCACGCCTTGGTGATGTCCGCCTCGCGGTCGAGCAGGCGCTGCTTCTGCTCCTCCTTCGTGATGTGCAGGTAGAACTTGAGCACCGTTGTGTTGGCCGCGGTGAGGGTTCCCTCGAAGGCGACGATCTGCCCGTAGCGTTTGCTCCAGATGCTTTCCGGCACGATCCCCTTCACCCGCTCCACCAGCACGGCCTCGTAGTGCGAGCGATTGAAGATGCCGACCTTCCCGAGTTCAGGGGCCTGGATATGGCACCGCCAAAGGAAATCATGCGCCCGCTCCAGCGGCGTGGGCACGCCGAACGAGGCGACACGAATCCCCTGCGGATTCATGTCCTTGAACACGGAACGGATCGCGCCATCCTTGCCGCTCGTGTCCATGCCCTGAAAGACCGCGAGCAACGCGCGGTTTCCGGCGGCAAAGAGCAACTCCTGCAGGTCGCCCAGTTCCCGGGCCAGCTCGTCGAAGCGTTCTTCCCCCTGTTTTTTCGTCAGGCCGCCGTCCGCGTCCGCGTCGATCCTCGACAAGTCCACCTTCGCACCGGGCTCGACCCTGATTGCGTACACCATGTCCGACCCCTCCTGCTCGCCATGCCTGCCCATGCCTGCTACCCCGCCGGCTGGGTACCGTCCTCGATCGTCAGCGCCGCCTTGCGCCGCGCATCTCGCGCGGCCATCCGGCCGCCGATGATCCGCACCGCCGCGGTGCCGATCATCACCAGCCCCGCGCCAAACACCTTGACCGGCCCGAAGGTCTCGCCGGCGATGATCGCCGAAACGACACCGGTCAGGATGGGCCAGAGAAAGAAATAGGGCACCGTACGTCCCACCCCGCCCCGGTGAACCGCCCACGCCCAGAGGTTATAGGCGATCACCATCGATCCCCAGGCGGCGGCGAAGACCCCGAACCACGCAATGGCCGACACCGTGCCCCACTCCTGCGCGAGCGCCGGTCCGATGCACACCGGGAGCAGCAGGATCCCGCCAATGGCCAGACACCACGCCGTGGTCACCGCAGATCCGTAGGTGACGGAAAGGCGCTGGTTCAGGATGCCGTAGACGGCGAACAGCACCGCCGCGATCAGCGTCAGCACGTCGCCAAAGGGGTGGGCCTCGGCCCGCTGAATCATCTTGTCGCTCATGAAGATGATCACGCCCGTCATCGCGATCCCGACTCCGATCCACTGCGCGGGCGTGACTCGTTCGATCCCGAGTGCACGGGCCAGCAGCAGGGTGAAGAGGGGCGCGGTCGACTGGATCAGGGAAGCCGAAAAGGCCGACGTCTGGCTGATGCCCAGTGTGTAAAAGACGTTGTAAAGGGCAAATCCCGTCGCACCCGCCAACAGGAAGGTCCCCCAATCCCGACGCCGCGGCACGACCACCCCGTGACGCAGGAAAACCCATCCCATCAGCACCGGGACCGCCAGCAGGAAGCGGGCGATGACGAAGGCCATCGGCTGAATCTCGGCCAGCGAGCGCTTCGCGAAGACGTTCGTCACCGCCCAGATGGTGATGACCCCGAGCATCGCGAGATCTGCCGCCCCGAATCCAGGCTGCGCGGGGTCCCGGTTGTATCGCGGAGCTTTCGGCTCGCTCATGATTTCGCCTGGACCGCCGTGATCCGCACGGCGCTCCTTGCGGCGAGTTTCCCGCCGATCACCCGCACGATCGCCGTTCCGCCGAGCACCAAAGCCGCCCCGAACAACTTCAGCGGCCCGAACCGCTCGCCGGTGATGATCGCCGAGAAGAGGCCGGTGAGCACCGGGAGAACGAACAGGTACGGCACGGTCCGCGCGACCCCTCGCCGCTCGATGGCCCACGCCCAGAGGTTGTAGGCGACCAGCAGTGACCCGAACGCGGCGAAGAGCAACCCGAACCACGCGGCAGACGACAGTCCGCTCCAGGTCTGCTTCAGGAACGGCGCGAGGGCGAAGGGGGCCAGCACCATAAACCCGACCAGCAGCGACCACGCCGTCGTAGGCGCGGCCCCGTACTTGCCGACGAGTGGCCGCGTGACGAGGCTGTAGACCGCAAAGAGCGCAGCGCCGACAACGATCAGGAGATCCCCAAGCGGGTGATACTCCAGAGTTCCCTTCAGTTTGTCACTGACGAACACCGCCACGCCAAGCGTCGCCACTGCCACCCCGGCCCACTGGACCCGGGTCACCCGCTCGATTCGGAGCGAAGCCGCCAGCAGCAAGGTGAAGACCGGCCCCAGCGACAGCAGCAACGCGACCGAAAAGGCGGAACTGAGGCTGATCCCGAAGATGTAGAGCAGGTTGTACAGGCCGTAGCCGCTCGCGCCGGCAAGGAGGAATTTTCCCCAATCCTCCCGCTCCGGCGCCGGGATGCCCTGCCGGATGGCAACGTAGGCGAACAGCGCCGGCGCAGCCATGCCGACGCGGGCGAAAATGAAGGCGAGGGGCGAGATTTCCGCCAGCGAGGTCTTGCTGAAGACGTTGGAGAGCGCCCAGATGACGATCACCGTCAGCATCGCGCCGTCCGCGATGTCGAGCCCCTGCCCCTGCTCATGCTCCTGGATCGATCCTGCAGTATCGGTGCGCTCCCGGTCCATTCACCCTCGCCTGACATGTGGCCTGCCGCCCCCGTCGCCCCAGCCTGCCCAGCCCGGCGCGCCCGGGGAGTGTAGCAAGCGCAGCCGCGTCGCTAGGCCAGCCGTGCTCCCTCAAGGGAGAGCAGCCGCTCCTTGATCGCCAGCCCGCCCGTGTATCCGCCGATGCCTCCTCCTGTCGCCACGACGCGGTGACAGGGCACCACCACCGGCAGCGGGTTGCGCCCAAGCGCGTTCCCCACCGCCCGCGACGCCCCTGGCTTCCCGATCCGCGACGCGATCCCGCGGTAGGTCTCCAGTCGCCCGAAAGGCACGCTGGCGGTCGCATCCAGCACGGACCGGGTGAACGGCGTCACCCCCTGAAAATCGAGCGGCAAGTCGAACCGGGTGCGCGTATGGTCGAAGTACTCGGCCAGTTGCTCCGCCGCGCGGACAAGGGTGGCCGACGGAACAGCGGGCGTCTCCGGCCCGGCGGGGCGGGCGTCGAAGTCCCGCTCGGCGAGGAGATCCCGCACCTCGTCGACGCCCCGGAACCCCTCGAAGGTCAGTTCGCACAGGCCGTTCTCACTCGCCGCCATGAGCAATGGGCCGATCGGGCTGTCACACCGGGCAAACCATGCGACTGGCCGTGTTCGCGGCAGCCGCACGGCTGGAGCCGGGGCCTCACCAAGTTCCAGCGCAAGCCCAACCAGCGTATCGAGTTTCATGAACGCCTCCAGTTCCCTTCCGCAGGAGCGGCACGTGGCGACGTGATCGAGGAGCCATGCAGCATCGCCCGGATCGAGATCGCCAAGCACGCGAGCGGGCATCGCCGCAAGAGCACGATCGCAGGGGTGCGCTCCCGGCCCGGACGCGCGAGCGGCCAGCCTGTCCACCGGGTCGATCCCAGGATGATTCATCGTTCGGCCTCCACTCAGGCGAGCAACTCGCCCAGGCCGTCCCGCAGCTTGCGGACGGCTTCGTGAACATTTGCCCGAGCAGCAGCCTCGGAACATCCGAGTAACCGGGCGATCTCGGAATAGCCAAGATCGTGCTGCTTGCGCGCGATCATCGCCATTCGCTGTTTCGGGGGCAGCCGGTCGATCATTGGCCCGATTCGGGCAAGCGCCTCGCCCGCATCCAGCCGTGCCGCTGCGTCGTCCGTGGGGGCGGGAATCGCCGCCGTCGCCAGCTCATCGAGACGATCCACCCGGCCGTGCTTGCGGCGATCGCTCAGGAAGGCGTTGCCCGCGATCCGGAAGAACCAGGCGCGGTGGTTTGCCTTGCGGTCGAGTCGCCCGAACGCGCGAAACGCCTTGAGGGCTGCGTCCTGATAGAGATCGTCCGCCTCGGCCGGATTCCGCGTCAGGTTCACGAGGAACCGGTGCACCTCCGGTCCGTGGCGATCGATCAACTCCTCGAACGATTCCACGCCGGGCGGACCGCACGCGTCCCGGTCCGCTTTCCGCGCGGTCGTGGTGGTGGTCATCGTCCGCTCTCCAATCCCGGCGCCCCCGGCTGGAACGCCGCCCAATGATGCAACGCGGGTCACGCCCGGCTGTGAGATGCTCCGTCGCCCCTGGGTGTACGTACATCGCGCCTATCCGGTATCATGCACCCATCCCGCCCGAGGTGATCGAATTCAGCCCCGCCCGTCGCACGAAAGGCGAGGCACCGATGCACGTCCGCATCTCCCGGACCGAACCGGAAGCTGGAATCACACCGCGCTGGACCGGACAGGTGACGATCGCCGGCCCGATGCCTGATGATGTCACGCTGGCATGCGGAGTCCGCCTGCAGGCCTCCATCGTCGGTGACGATCTCCGGTTCCAGCGTCTGGGCGGCGATCCGATCGTGCTCCCGTTGACCAGGCTTCGGAGCGCAGCACCCGTCGAACTCCCTGGCGGAGCGAACGCCGTCGCTCTCCGCATGGTCGGCGCAGAGCGGGAGGCCGTGCTGCTGATTCAGCCCGTCATATCCCTGCTCGGGCGGAAAGGTGGACGGGCCGCCGCGCTGCTCGACGCGCTTGCGGGCTGGGGCGTGCCGGTCGCGTCCATCCTCGCGCCCCCGATGCTGACCGATCCCGCGGCCGCGGCGTGGAAGCCCATCGAAGACACCGTCCTCTGGGCAGGGCGGGCCAGCATTCCCGCCCACCCCTGGCTGCAGCCGCAGCCCGCACACGTCTGGGTGACGACGCGAGCCCTTCGCTGGAGCATTGACGGGATGGGAGCGTGCCAGCTGCCGATCGACGCGGTGCTGGCCGCCGCCGCGGCGCCCGGCGAGCGCCATCCGGCCGAGGCCGTGGTCGAGTACGCGGCCGGCGGCATCGCCTTTGCCCTGCCTGTGCGGTTCGACCTGTATGGCCCGGACCGCTCATACCGTGAGCGGGGAGCGTTCCTCGTCGGACTGAAGTCACGCGGTATCCGAACCATTGCCGGACAGTCCGCGCCCGCTCCTGCTGCCCCTGCGCAGGCCCCGCATCCCTTGCGCTCCGCCCCCGGCGGGGCAGGAAGTCGCCCGGCGTCTGCGCGCCCCTGGCCCTCCGCCACCGGCGACCTCGCGACCGCGCGCGAGGTCGAGGCCGCGCTGCTCGACGATCTCCATCGACTGAACCGCGCCCTCGCGAGCGGCATCCCGTTGCGCCGGGAGGATGGTCTGGGCGCGCGCCTCGGCGCTGGGCTTGCCGACCTCGACGCCGCGCAGACGCGCGACGCAACCTGCCGCGGAGAGGTCGAAACCCGCCGTTCGCGCATGCTCGCTCTCGCCGAGGCCACCACCCGGCTCCGCGCCCTCATCGACCAGCGCGAGCGCGGCCTGATCGACGGGGCATCGATCGACCACCGCCGTCAGGCCATTCTCGCGCCGCTGGGAGACATCCTCCTCGGCGCTTGAGCGACGATCCCGTGTCCCTGCGTCAGGCGATCCCCGATTCCTCGACGAGCGCAGCGCCGATCCGGCCGATGAGCTCGTCCGCCTCGTGGCGGTCGGTGAAGCCATCGGTTAGCACCGCAACGGCAAGCTGGCCGTTTGGCCCCGACAGCAGCCCGGAATCGTGCCTGATCGCGTCGTTCCAACCGGACTTCCCGGCAAAGGTCACCGCTGCTGGCAGGCGCCGGGCGAGCGCGTCCGAATCCTGCTGCAACGAAAGCAGGGCGCGCATCGCGGCGCATGAGGCAGGCGACGCCGCCGTATCGTCCACCAGCGCGGCGATCATTCGCATCAGATCGCTGGCGCAGGTGTAGTTCTCCCCCTCCTCCGGCCCCGGCATCCGCCCGAGGAACCGACGGCCAAGCGCCGTGCCGGTCATGCCGAGGTCGGCGAGCACCTCCCGCACCCGTTCCTCTCCCGCGGCGCCCAGCATCACGTTCGAGGCCGTGTTGTCGCTGATCGCGATCATCAGGTAGGCGTGATCCCGCAGCGGCAGCAGCAGGTCCGGCGACATCCACGACAACACGCCGCTCCCGACGACCCGATCGGCCGGGGCGATCGGACGCGGTTCATCCAGCGACAGGGCGCCCTGCTCCACCGCCCGGTACACCGCGATGAGGATGGGTGTCTTGATGGTGCTCGCCGCGGGGTACACCCGATCGGCATCCAGCGTCCACTCGCGTCCGTCCTCCATGCGCCGCGCCGCAATCGAAACGCGCCTGCCGCCATCCAGGCCACCAGACAACCCCGCGATCCGCGCCCATGCCTCGCCCATTTCGTCCTCCCTTCCACCTCGTGGAACCATGCCCGTTGTTACCCGAGGTTTACCGTTTACCCATCTCGGCGCGTGGTAGTATCGAATGGTTCCCGCCCGTCCTGCGTCCTCGCGGCGCACCCCATTGCGGGAGAACCGGAGCCAGCATGAACGACGCCACTTCCCGATCCCGTGCGCGCGCCCGTGGCCTTGCGGCGCGGCGCATGCAGGCGGGCCGAGGCGACAGGAATCTCCCGCCCCAGATGCTGCAAGGTCTGCAGACCCGCAAGGACAGCCGCGGTCCGATCATCGCGACGGCACTGCTGGCCCTGCTCGGCATATTCGCCATCGCCGCCATCGGCTTCGTCGCTGCCAGCGCGGCCTCCGCCGCCGCCGCCGTCTCCTACACCGTCAACGAGTACAAGACCCTGGAGGCGACCCTGCCGGACGCCGCGAAAATCTCGGCGGACACCTTCCAGACCACCCGCATTTTCGACCGCGACGGCAACCTGCTGCAGGAGGTTCCGGACTGGGATTACGGCTGGCGCACCTTCGTGCCGGTCGAAAAGATCTCGCCGGTCCTGATCAACGCCACCATCGCCGCCGAGGACGCGACGTACTGGACTCATCAGGGGGTGGAGCCGGTCGCGTTCCTTCGCATCATCTCGATCAACCTCGGGGGCTCCGGGCAATCGGGCGGTTCGACCATCACCCAGCAGTTGATCCGCGCCCTGCACCCTGACACAATCGGCAACGCGCCGACGATCAACCGCAAGTTTCGCGAGATTCTCGCGTCGATCGCGATGGAGCAGCAGTACTCCAAGCACGACATTCTCGCGATGTACCTGAACCAGATTTTCTACGGCAACCGCTCCTACGGGATCGAGGCCGCCGCCCAGACCTACTTCCACAAACACGCCAACGAACTCACGCTGGGCGAGGCGACCCTGCTGGCGGGCATTCCGCAACGGCCAACCGACTACAACCCCTCCCTCAACCCGGAACTCGCCAAGCGCCGGCAGACCTATGTGCTCGACCAGATGGTCAAGCTCGGCTACGTGACCCGCGCGCAGGCCGAGGCGGCATTCCTCGAAATGCCAATGATCTATCCGATGCGTGATGGCAACGGGGCGGTCCTCGACCACCCGCACTTCGTCCAGTATGTCTACGAGTATCTGGCCGAGAAATATCCGGACGAGGATTTCTCGAAGGGCGGCCTGAACATCTACACCACCATCGACACCGATCTGCAGAACCGGGCCGAGGAGATCGTCGCCCAGAACATGCAGATTCTCCAGCAGTACAACGCCTTCAACGCCGCGATGACCGTCATCTTCCCGCCGACCGGCGAGGTGCTCGCGATGGTCGGATCGGCCGATTTCGACGACCTCGCCATCGAGGGGAACGTCAACATCACGACCTCCCCGCAGCAACCGGGGTCGTCCATCAAACCCATCATCTATGCGGCCGCGTTCGAGCAGGGTTGGACCCCGGGCACGGTCGTGCTGGACGCGCCGTTCAAGGTCGAGACGCCCAACGCCATCGATCCGATCACCCAGAAACCGATGCCCTTTTACGAACCGCAGAACTACAACCGCACGTTCAACGGCGCGGTCTCGGTGCGGACGGCGCTCGCGAACTCGCTGAACATCCCCGCGGTCAAGGCCGCGTCCTACATCGGCGGCGCAGTGCCAGCGGTGGAGATCTCCCGCCGCATGGGGATGAAGCACGCGCTCGACCAGGATCCATCAGACTACGGGCTCTCCATCGCCCTCGGCTCGGGCGACATCTGGCCGCTCGAACTGAACAACGCCTACGCAACCTTCGCCAACATGGGCAAGTACGTCCCGGTGACACCGATCCTGAAGATCACCGACACCGAGGGCCGGGTCATGTATGAGCTCGACCGGGCGAACGCACGCGCCAATGCCGAGCAGGTGCTCCGGCCCGAGGTGGCCTACCAGATCATCTCGATCCTGACCGACAACAACGCCCGCGGGTACATCTTCGGCCTCAACAACACCTTCGGGAACACGCAGGCCGCGCTCGGTCGCCCGACGGCCGCAAAGTCCGGCACCACCAACGATTTCCGCGACATCTGGACGATGGGCTTCACCTCCGCCGTCTCGGTCGGGGTCTGGGTCGGCAACACCAGAAACGCCCCACTGGCCGAAATCGACGGCATCCAGGGCGCAGGTCCGATCTGGTCACAGATGATCCAGGAGATCATGACCGATCCGCAGTACGCCGATCTCATCGCCGACCCCGCCACGGGCCAGCCCATTGCCCCCGAGTTTCCGCGGCCCCCGGACATCATGGACGGGGTGGTTTGCTCCGCGACCGGCGGAAAACCGATCGACCAGTGGAACGGCAACCGTAGCGAAATCCTGGTCAGGGGCGGCGCACCCGCGAACCGCTGCGACCAACTCTCCCCGTGGCAGCAGGCCGACCTGGCGAAGGTCATGAAGAACATGCCGAAGGGGGGGGCATTCGTCGGCGGCGCGACGGACTCGATCTACAACTACGCCAAGTCCGTCCGGTACCAGGAGAGCCAACAGACGCCCGTCTTTCCGGCTCCCGCCCCGCCCGACATCTTCGGGCCACGCTGACACCAGACGCGACATCCGCAACTGAAACGGCCCCGGCGATGTTCGCCGGGGCCGTTTCACTGGAATCAGAACTGCTACCGACGGTTGCCGCGCTTCCGTCCATTGCGCCGGTTCTTCTTGCGGCGCTTCCGGTCTCGCTTGCCAAAGGAGGCTGGCGGAGGCGCGGAGATCGGCATCGGGTCACCAGTGGTCTCGCAGTTGTCGTAGGTATCGCCGCCGGCCTCATCGTCGCCTGAGCCGTAGGTGTCGCCCTGCGGTTCGAGACCGGATTCCTCGGAGGAACCCGTCGCTCCGGAACCATCGGGGCAATCGGTTTCGCTTCCGGCGGTATCCTGCTCCTGACCGTCGACCGGGAGCACCGCGGCCCGAGCGGGCAGGCTGGCAAGCGCAAACGCCGAGGCAAGTCGAAGCAACCGGCGGCGATCCATCGCCCGAGGTGCGTCGGCCGCGCGCAGATCGTCGTTGCTGGTTGCCATGCTCACTCCCCAGTCCCCTTCCGGCGCCGCACACGCCTTCGTGTCCGTACACATTCCCGGAGAAGGAGTATAGAACGGCAGGAGCCAGATGTACATACACCCGAGCCACCCATTGGTCCCAAATTCCTGCACGCGTTCGGCGGCAAACCATACGTACACATGTTATCCGCATTTCATGCACGTAATTCTCCAGCCACCGCCGTCTCCTGGGCCGTCAAACGCGCGAACACGCGATGGGTGGTGATGGTGCAGGGCAGGAAAACGCCCCGGCAGGAATCTGCCGGGGCGATTGGACTAGCGATGCAGTTCAGCGACCGAGGATCGGGTTTCGTCGCCGGTTGCGACCATGCCGCCGCTTGCGGTCACGGCGATCGCGACGCTTGCGCTCGTGGGTCCCACTGACGCCCCGCTGGGTTTCCTCGTCACCGCGACTCGGCATCTTGTCGTACATGTAATCGCACTGGGTGACGTCGCCATCGCCGCCATCACCGGTGGGGTCATCGCCGCCGGGTTCGTCGTTCGCCTGGTCGTCATCGGAGGCGGGTTCGGGTGCGACCGGATCGCCAGGGTCGCCGGGTTCGACACTCCCCCCTTCGCCCGGTTCCGTCGAGCCGTCCTCCGAGTCGCCGGGATCGCCGGGCTCCACGCCGCAATCGATGGAGCCGTTACCATAGCTGTCACCGCCGGAATAGGTATCGCCGGACCCACTGTCGTAGGTGTCACCCTCGTCAGCGTCCACGGAATCGTCCGTACCTGCGCCAGCTGATGATGCGTCGAACCGGAGCGCGACCGCCGCGCAGGCGATCACTGCGCCACCACGGAAGAGAGCGCGGCGAGATGTCAGTCGCCCAATGATTGCCGGCATTGCAACGATGGTGCGGTCCTCTTCCATGTCCCGGTCCCTCCTCGGCTGCAGTTCCCGACGCACGCTCGCGACGAGAACAGAAAGCGCCACGTCGATAATATCAACGTGGCGCAACCCCGATTGGTTTCACGCACGAGCGGGCCGCCGGGCGCTACCGCACCGGACTGTCAGCTGCTACGGCTCGGCCTCGATCCGGGTCCGCGGGCGTCCCCGGGGGCGCCCCGGCTTGCGGGGGGCCTCGCCCTCGCCCTCGCCCGACTCATCACCGGCGATTGCGGCACGGCGGCGGCGGCGGGAGAGTCGGGAGCGCGGGATGGTCGTGCCGTCCGGGGGGGTGATCGGGCGGTAGAGGATCGGCGAGGAGAGCACGAGCGACGTGGTGCACTGAGCGCCCGTCGCGGTCAGTCCATCGATCAGCGACTCCAGCGCGGCCATGTCGG
>CAIPGK010000220.1 GCA_903864575.1 uncultured Chloroflexota bacterium | reverse complement strand
TTCGGCGGCATTCAGGCCCTGCGCGGGGTCGACTTCACCATCATGCCCGGCGAAGTGCATGCCCTGATGGGGGAGAACGGGGCGGGGAAATCCACCCTCGCCAAGATCATCGCCGGGGTGCAACAGGCGGATAGCGGCACGGTCGAGTGGCTCGGCCAACCGGTGGCCTTCAAGGACACACGTGACGCGATGGCCGCGGGCATCACGATTGTGCTGCAGGAACTGAGCCTGATCCCCGATCTCTCGGTCGCCGAGAACATCTTTCTCGCGCAGGAGAACGCCTATCGCGGGGGGTGGTGGCTGAACCGCCGCTCCATCCGCGAGCGGACGCGCGCGCTGTTCGACCGGCTTGGCTGGGATGTTCCGGTCGATCCCGACCGCAAGATCTCGGATTTGACCGTCGCCGAGCAGCAGATGGTGGAGATCCTGCGGGCGCTCTCGCTCGATGCGCGCCTCTTCATTCTCGATGAGCCGACGGCGACGCTCAGCCCGCACGAAGTCGAGGTGCTGTTCGGGCTCGTGCGGCGGCTGCGGTCGCAGGGGGCATCCTTCCTGATCGTGACCCACCGGCTCGATGAAGTCTTCGCGCTCAGCGACCGCATCACGGTCTACCGGGACGGCGCGAATTCGGGCGTCTTCGACACGGCCGGAACGACCCAGAACGAGTTGATCCGGGCGATGGTCGGCCGCGATCTGGGCGACATGTTCTCGATCCGCCACCGCGAGCAACCGGGGGAGCCGATGCTCTCGGTGCGACACCTGAATCGTGGCCGGCATGTCCGGGATGCGTCGTTCGAGGTTCGGCGCGGGGAGATCGTCGGCGTCGCCGGGTTGGTCGGGGCGGGGCGGACGGAACTGATCCGGGCGGTCTACGGCGCTGACCGGGCGGAGAGCGGCGAGGTGACGATGCGCGGCCGGGTGGGGCTGCTGACCTCCCCCCGGCAGGCCATCATGGAACGGGCGGCGCTCGTGCCGGAGGACCGCAAGGCGCAGGGGCTGCTGATCGACCAGCCGATCGATCAGAACATGATGCTGGCCGATCTGGCGGCGAATGGCGGATTCTGGCTGCGGCCGGGGCGAGACCGGGCGCGGGTGAAGCAACTGGTGAGCGACCTGCAGGTGAAGGCTCCCTTGACGTGGAAGCCGGCCGGCAGCCTTTCCGGCGGCAACCAGCAGAAGATCGTCCTCGCCAAGTGGCTGGCCATCGACCCGGAGATTCTCGTGCTGGATGAGCCGACGCGGGGCATCGACATCGGCACGAAGTTCGAGTTGTACAAGCTGATCGACCGGCTCGCGAACAGCGGGAAGGCCGTGCTGCTCGTCTCCTCGGAGTTGCCGGAAATTCTCGCGCTCACCGACCGCGTGCTGGTGATGCGCAACGGCGCGATCGTCGCCGAGATTCCGCATGATCGGATGTCCGAGGAGGCCATCCTCGGCGCGGCGGTGCAGGAAGCGCCGGCGGCGGACTGACGGCGGGAGCCGCGCGCCGTTCCCGTCACGTAGTGCGATGATGCCCGGTGGCGGGGATGGCCCCCGGCGGAGGCAACGAGGACACGACATGTCTGAACCAGCACGCATCCGGAATGCCCAGGCCGAGCCCGGCAAGACGCAGGTTTCCCAGGCCAGCCGGTTCTTCCAGGAGTACCGGGTCGAGACCGCGATGTTCGGAGCGCTCCTGCTGCTCTGCATCGTCCTGTCGCTGGCCGCGCCGAATTTTCTGACGGCGGGCAACCTGCGGAACGTGCTCTGGCAGGTGGCCGCGCTGGGGATCATCGCGGTCGGGCAGACCTTTGTGATCCTGACCGGCGGCATCGATCTGTCGGTCGGTGGCATCGCGGCCTTCTCCGCGATGGCTGGTGGGCTGCTGATGACCCGCGGCGGCGGCGAGAACGTCGTGCTCGGCATCGTGGCGACGTTGCTGATCGGGCTGGTCGTCGGGTTGGCCAACGGCCTGATCGTCTCCTATGGAAAACTGGCGGCGTTCATCGTGACCCTCGGCATGATGTCGATCACGACTTCGCTGACCTACGTGATCTCCGACGCCAAGTCGATCGTCGGCCTGCCGGACGGGTACCGGGTCTGGGGCAAGGGCGAACTTGGCGGAATCCCGCTCTATTTGCTGACGTTCATTCTTGCGTTCGTGCTTGGACACATTTTCCTGACGCGCACGAAACCGGGACGATTCATCTACGCCATCGGCAGCAACGAGGAGGCGGCGCGGCTCTCGGGCGTGAACGTCAAGATGTACAAAACGCTTCCCTATGCGATCACCGGGGTGCTTTGCGCCGTCGCCGCGATCATTCTCTCCGGCAAACTGGGGGCGATCGACCCGGATACCGGCGACGGGTACCAGCTGCGGACCATTGCCGCGGTCGTCATCGGGGGCACCAGCCTGTTCGGCGGCAAGGGGACGCTGGTGGGAACGCTGATCGGCGTGTTTCTCATCGGCATCCTGAACAATGGCCTCAACCTGCTGCGGGTCAATGCGTTCTGGCAAGGCACGGCGGTCGGCGTGGTCATCATTCTCTCGGTGCTGATCGAGCGCCTGTCCCGCGAACGCGCCTGACTGGCGGCGCGGCGACGGCTGGCGCGGCTGGCCCTGCTCGCGGCGCGGTACAAGGCCGTGCCGGATGGACTTGCGCCGGTCGTGTGAGCGGGATCGCCTGACCTGTCATGCAACGGGGGGCGGGCGAGCGTGTTGGGGGTTCGACAGGCGATGACGCCTGCCGGTCTCACGGGCCATGCAGGAGAGGAGCACTGCCAATCTCCTTGAGGTTCGGGATGCGCGGGCGATGCCCGCCGCGGGATGGGTGCGCCGCGCAAAGCACGCAATTCCGCCAGGCCCCCCCGGTTGGGGCCGACCGCCCCGCCCTGTTCGCGAAGCTCGATACGGCAGCCCGCCTTCCCTGATGCTGGTGGTCGCTGGAGCGGGGTACGCCACGACGACGCTGTTCACGGCTTGGGCGTGGGCGGCGGAGCGCCGCGTGGCGTGGGTGTCACTCGATCCGTCAGATGCGGAGCTTGGGCAGTGGGCCGCGCATGTCCATGCCGCGCTGACGCTGGCAAGGGCGCAGATGCCGGGGTTGCAGGTGCTGTTTGCAGGCAACCGGTCCGTCGTCCCCGACACCGTCGCCGCGGTGCTCGCGGATGATCTGCTCGACCTCCAGAAACCGGTCCCGCTCGTGCTGGACGACTTTCACGCTGCCGATGGCTCAGCGGCCGGGCGCCTCGTCGATCTGGTGACCAGGAACAACTTCACGTTCACCAACTGCCTGCAGAGCGAGTGCTGCTACCAGTAGCGGACCGAAGCGCTCTTGCGGATGGCGGAGGCTCACCGAAACAGGCCAATGCGCGGCGGCCACC
>CAIPGK010000219.1 GCA_903864575.1 uncultured Chloroflexota bacterium | reverse complement strand
GGGTAGGGTGCGCCGATTCCGCCCGCTGAGCGCATTGGGCTTCACCGGGATGACCGAACGGCGCAATGCGCCATGGCACAGAACGGGCCGGGGCGTAACGCCCCGGCCCGTGGGGTCGAAGTCTGATCGCGGCTACTCGAGATAGCCCCGGAGTTTTCGGCTGTAGCTCGGGTGGCGAAGCTTGCGGAGCGCTTTTGCCTCGATTTGCCTGATGCGCTCGCGGGTGATGCCAAATTCGCGCCCCACTTCCTCCAGCGTGCGGAAGCGGCCATCCTCGAGGCCGAAGCGCAGGACGATGATCTTCCGCTCACGCTCGGTGAGTTTCTCGAGAGCGTCGGAAATCTGCGACTTCAGGAGTTCCTGCGATGCCAGCTCCAGCGGTTGCGGCATCGTCTCGTCCTCGATGAAGTCACCGAGGAACGCGTCTCCGTCCTGTCCGACCGGGGCTTCGAGCGAGACCGGGTGACGGGAGACGTCGAGGACCTGCCTCACCTTGTCATCCGGTACGTCCATCGCGCGGGCGATCTCTTCCTGGGTCGGCTCGCGCTCAAGGATCTGCTGGAGGCGGTGGCCTGTCTTCTTGACCCGGTTGATCGTCTCACCAACGTGGACCGGGAGGCGAATGGTGCGGCTCTGGTCGGAAATGGCGCGGGTGATGGCCTGGCGGATCCACCACGTGGCATAGGTGCTGAACTTGTAGCCCCGCTGATAGTCGAATTTGTCGGTGGCCTTCATGAGGCCGATGTTGCCTTCCTGGATCAGGTCGAGGAACGAGAGTCCACGGCCGACGTACTTCTTGGCGACGGACACGACAAGCCGCAAGTTGGCCTGGATGAGGTGGGAGCGGGCGGCGTCGCCGTCTGCCTTGTCTGCCTCCCAGGTGAGGCGGTCATCAGGAGCGAGGTTGAGCTCGTTGAGCTTGCCCTCCGCGATCTTCCCGCGCTCCATGCGCTTGGCAAGCCAGACCTCTTCCTGCATGGTCAGGAGATCGGTTTCACCGATTTCCTGAAGGTAGAGGCGAACGGAGTCACCGACGCCGGAGGAGTAGTCCTCGCCGGGAGCGATGCGCTCCGGGGCGCGCTCAACTACGGGCGCGGGAAGATCGCGATTCAGGTCCCTGGACTCCGCCGGCTTGTCAGCGGGAACCGGGGCCTGATCGAGAACCTCGATGCCTTCGGCGATCAATGAGGAATAGAAGTCCTCGAGACCCTCGAGGTGTTCTTCGGCGTTCGGGAAGGCGGCGACGATTTCGTCGGAGAGCAGGTACCCCTGGGTCTTGCCCTTGGCGATCAGCGAGGAAACCATCGCGACGTTCACCACCCTGCGTGCGTTCGATGCGTCGACCGGGGAACCAGACTTCCGTTGTGAAGCTCACAGCGAGAGTGAACCGCCAACCGTGATGGAGGGCAGGACTCGGAGACGCGGATTGCAGGAACAGCACCAGTGCGGGCTGGCATGTGATCCTCGCAGAGGCCTCAGCGTGAACTCCGGATTGGTTCCGGCCTGAGATCGTTTTCCGAG
>CAIPGK010000218.1 GCA_903864575.1 uncultured Chloroflexota bacterium | reverse complement strand
CGCCGATGTCCTGAACGGCGACGCCGGGAATCTCCGAGAGGCGGTCCCGCAGGCAGGCGGCGAGGGCGTGGATGCGCTCGCCGATGGCCTCCAAGCCCCAGCCGAGAGCGTAGTCCATGGCGGCGGCAAGCCCCAGCTTGCCGGCGTAACTGGTTTCCCAGTTTTCGAAGCGGCGGGCATCCTCGCGCACTGCATACCGGTCTGCGGCGGTCCAGGTTGCGGCGTGGACGTCGAGGAATGGCGGTTCGAGCGCGGCCATCGTGGCGCGGCGGACGTAGAGAAATCCGGTTCCGCGCGGACCGCGAAGGTACTTGCGGCCCGTCGTGGAGAGGAGGTCGCAGCCGATGGCCTCCACATCCACCGGGAACTGGCCGACCGACTGGCATGCATCCAGCAGGTAGGGAACGCCTGCGGCGCGGGTGATTCTCCCGATGGCCTCGGCCGGGTTGACCAGGCCGGAGTTGGTAGGCACGTGAGTGATGGCCACGAGGCGCACCCGGCTGTCGATCATGTTTGCGAGCGCGTCGACATCGACCTGCCCCGTCCCGTCGCTCGGGATCACCTCGACCACTGCGCCGGTGCGCTCCGCGGTCTGCAGGAAGGCGATCACGTTGCTGACGTACTCGCTGCGGGCGGTGAGAATGCGGTCACCCGGATTGAATGAGGCAGCAAGGCCGTAGAAGGCCATGTCCCACGCTCGGGTTGCGTTCTCGATGAAGGCGATTTCGTCCTCCCGGGCGTTGATGAGCCGCGCGGCGCTCGTGTAAGCCGCTTCGAGAGCCACATGGCGCTCGTCCTCGGTCTCATAGCCGCCAATCTCGGCCTCGCGCTGCAGATACCCGACCGTCGCGTCGAGGACCGGCTGGGGCATCAGCGAGGAACCGGCGTTGTTGAAGTGGAGCACGTGAAAGACGCCAGGGGTTTCAGCGCGGGCCCGGTCTATGTCGAAAGCGGCGTGCATGGAGTTGGCTCCTCGGTGGTGCGGACGTCGGCGAAGCCTACCGCGACCACGAGCTGCTCATGGCGTGGTCCGTGCGTCTGGCGTCCACGAGGGCACTGCGCAAGGTGGTCACCGCGCTGGAAGCGGCTGACCGGAGGACGCGACCATGGACACCAGGCGATTCGATGCGGCGACAAAAGCTCTTGGCGGCGCAATTTCCCGGCGGGAAACACTGGCCGGGTTGGCGGCGGCGATCGGTCTCGGTATCGGTGGCGGTCTCGCGGAGGCGAGACTCCGGCGACGAACCAATCGAAATGACGGCGCGATCCGGCCGAGGATTACCGATGGGCAACTCGACGGCCCGAAGCACCCGTACGTCGGGCTCATGGTCGCGCAGGATGCGGATGGCAAGCCGCTCTGGCGGTGCAGCGGCACGTTGCTTTCCTCCCGCGTTTTCCTGACGGCGGGTCATTGCGTGGAAACCCCTGCTGCCCACGCTGAAATCTGGTTTGCCGCGGATGTCGAATCCGAAATCCCCGCGAACGGCTATCCATACAAAGGCGATGCTGGCGGCGCGGTATCCATTCACCCTGATTGGGACCCGGCGCAGTTCTGGCTTCACGATCTTGGCGTCGTACTGCTCGACACGGATTGGACGGCGCCTGAATACGGCCAGTTGCCGGCTTTGAACCAGCTCGACGCACTGCACCCAAGGCGCGGGACAAGGAACGTCACATTCACGGCTGTTGGCTACGGTCTGCAGAAGTCGTTTCCCGATGCGGCGTCCTGGAAGGAGCAGTCCCAGCGTGTCCGGATGTACGCCGAACCGAAGCTGGTGCAGATCAACACCGGGTTTACCGGGGACGGGTCGGTGATGCTTTCCAACAACGCCCACACCGGGGGGACCTGCTACGGCGACTCGGGCGGCCCGAACTTCATTGGGTCAACCCGCGTAATTGGTGGGGTCACCTCATTTGCAATGAACGGGACCTGCGCCGGGACTGGTGGCGTCTACCGGGTCGATCGGGCTGATGATCTTGACTGGCTCACTGACAGTTTTGGGCAATATCTGCCGTAGTGACGATCCCAGCGCACGCGGCAGGAGCCGCACATCCTGGTTGCTCATCTCGATGACGGGATTCGGGACCACCCGAAGTCGCCGCCCAGCTGGCATTGCCAGTCGGTCTGGTGGCGCCCATGGCAGCAGACGGCGGGCAATTCGTGCGCCCGTCAACTTGGAGGAACCGCTCGGCGTGACTCGCTGACCATGATACAAAACACCGGTGACGCGAACCTGTCCTGCCTCCGGCTCGGGCCGCGTCTGGAACGGGTGGGAGTCGGCGAGCGATGGATGTTACCCGGCGGATGCGTGAGGAAGGTTTGCCAGTGCCATCGTGGCTGGGCCAACCGCGCTGGCTACCGAGCGAGCATGAACTTTCGGCCGACCGTGCCGCGACTGCTCGGGAGCGCATCCTTCCCACATTCGTCATCGTTGGCGCCCAGAAGTCGGGCACGACGTCGCTGTACCAGCATTTGACGCGTCTTCCGGGTGTCTCGCCGGCTGTTCGCAAGGAATTGGACTGGTTCAATAATCCACGAATTCCGGAAGATGCAGCGCTGTCAGGCTACCGGGCCTGCTTCCCGCTCCGAACCGATGGGGTGATCGGCGGCGAGGCAAGCCCGAACTACTTCGAGCAGCCGGTCTCGGCGCGCCGGCTCCTTGCAGCGGTGCCAGACGTCCGGGTGATCATCTCGCTCCGAAATCCGGTCGATCGGGCGTACTCCCACTATCGCATGCAAGTGAAGCGAAACTGGGAGAACCGCACATTCGAACGGGCGTTGGAGGAAAGCCCGCGGAGTCTGCTCGATGATGATGGCTGGCTCACATCCGATGGAGCGATCTACGGCTACCTGCTTCGCGGCCTGTATGCAAGTCAGCTTGGCCCGTGGCTCGACCTCATTCCGCCGCGCAACCTGTGCATCCTTCGTGCCGAAGACTACTTCGCCGATCCCGCAGGGACCATCCGGTGGCTGGCTCGATTCATCGGCATCGGCGAAGTGCCGGACCGGAGACTGCCCGGCCCAACGATGCCGCACGGATCGAGCCCCATGGACCCCGAGACGCAGAGCATCCTCGCGGACTATTTCGCCCCGCACAATGAGCGCCTGTACCGGTTGCTCGGCAGGGATTTCGGATGGGAATCCGGCTGAGCCGCCTGAGCGGAGGGCGCGGCCGGATGACACGCGCGACAGGTAGCCGACGGTCGGTCAATGGACGCCGCCAAAGCTGCTATCGTGTCGACCATTGCGAGAGAACATGCTGCGGGCCGATGGAGGAACGCCATGGATGGAGTGCGGTTCGATGCGATAACGCGGTTACTGGGACGGGGGTTTTCCAGGCGGGTGATTGCCTCGGGGCTGGCGCTGGCGGGACTGCGCGACGCGGGCTTGCCGCAGGCGGGCAGGGCGCAGGAGATGTGCGGGCGCGCCGGGGGCTCGTGCGAAAACCAGCCGTGTTGCCCCGGTCTCTCGTGCACCGCCGATCTTGCCTGCGTCAGTCCGGCCGGCTGGTGTGGTTACGAACGGGAGTCCTGCGAGAATCGGCCCTGTTGCGCCGGGTTGGTGTGTACCGCCGATCTCGCCTGCATCATTCCCGACGGGAGTGTCGCCTGCGGCTATCAGGGGCAATCCTGCGAGAACCAGCCGTGCTGCTCCGGCCTCGCCTGCGACGCGAATCTCGCGTGTGTGGTGCCTGACAGCGGGGAGTTCTGCGGGTACGAAGGGGACTCCTGCGAGAATCAGGGTTGCTGCGGGGCGCTGGTGTGCAACGGGAATCTCGCCTGCGTCGTCCCGTTCGGGGACCGGGCTTGCGGATATGAGGGTGAATCGTGCGAGAACCGGCCCTGCTGTGATGGACTCGCGTGCAGCGCCGGGCTTGCATGCGTCATTCCGTGGTGATGGATCCGGCGCCGTCCGCCGGACGGCGCAGGTACAGGCCTCGCCTGAAGCTGCTAGGTGAGCGATCTGAACCGGCGGCAGGTGGAGTCGCGCGCTCCGCCTGCCCTCTTGTCGGAGGGGTCAGGAAACACGCTGGCGAGGGCGCATGGGAGTCGAACCCACCTGCGCCGGGATCGCCGACGCACACGCAGTTTTGAAGACTGGGGAGGCCACCGGGCCCCATCCGCCCCCTCAGGGTTGCAGGGGAGTGTACCAAAGGGCGGGTCAGGGCTCTTCGTTCAGCATCGGGAGAAGGTCCGCGCCGTATTTCGCGGCCCGTCCTTCGCCAAAGCCCCAGATGGCGGCGAGGGCGGCGACGCTGTTTGGGCGACGGGCGGCCATTTCGGTCAGGGAACGATTGCTGGCGATGGT
>CAIPGK010000217.1 GCA_903864575.1 uncultured Chloroflexota bacterium | reverse complement strand
CCGCTCCACTCCGGGCGCTGGTTCGATTGGAGGCCGCCTGGCGGACTGCCCCCGGCACGACGACGCTCGCGCGCGCGACACGATGGCCCGCCGCCGACTGTCCCATTTCGGGACAGGTGCCCCGTTACGCCGGCACGGTCGTGCCGGGCCAACCGATCGTCGGGCCTCCCGATCTGAGCATTCGGACCCTCGGCCGGTGATCGCCCGGGCGTGGCGCCAGCTCCGGGCATGCCGCTCCGGCAGCCCGTCGAGACGGCTGTTCCAGCATCTCCGAACCAACCCGGCGGCATCGTCGGATCATTGGACCTCCTGTGGGATGTCCGTGGGTTGTCCGTGGGTTTGGGATGAATTGTCCGTGGGTTGTCCGTGGGTTGTCCGTGGGTTTTTGCGAGATATCCGTGGGTCTTCTGCATGGTGTTCTCTCCGTGCATGCCGGATGCTGTGAGTCAGGTTCGGCGGGCCCGCCAGTGGTGGCGCGCTCACGTTCCGCTGGTCAATGCACGGAGGGTGAGAAAGGGTCATCATGGAGGCACGAGCATTCGATTCCCTTGCGCGCCGGATCGGCGCGAAGGCGACCCGCCGGGCCGGGCTGCGCGGGGCTGCGGCGGCGCTGGTCGCGGGAATCACCGGCAACATGGCCGGGCCGGGCAACGCCGAGGCGAAGCAGCGACGGATCCCGGAGGGTGGCCCGTGGGTGGCTGGCCCCTGCGGGCCGAAGCGGAGCGACAACGCCTGCACGAAGGATGGCGACTGCTGCACGAAGTACTGCCGGAAGGGCGACGGCGCGAAGCGGGGCCACTGCCGCTGCGTGAAGCCGGGGCAGGCCTGCAAGAAGGGGCAGAGCTGCTGTTCCGGCTCGATCTGCTACGAGGGGCTGTGCATCCGGAACACGCCGTCGAAGGTGTGCACTGTCTGCAAGAAGAACTGCGCGTATTCGAGCGTGAGCGAGGCCTACGCGGCGGCGAAGCCGGGGGGCACGATCTCGATCGGCGTCGGAACGTGGCCGACCGGAATCATGGTCACCAAGGACATCCGGCTCACCGCCTGCGACGGCATGGCCGGGGTGCGCCTCATACCCGACGGGAGCGTGACCGACAGCTACGACATTCCGTCGATCATCGTCTCCAAAACGGGCGACTCGGCGCCGTACACCGTGATTCTCGACGGGCTCGAGTTTGCCGGCTCCGGCAAGGACAACAACGAGTCGCTTCTCTCCACCGAAGAGGGCACCAATGTCTCGTTCCGCATCGTCGACTGCGCCTTCTCCGACGCCTTTGCCGGGCTGTCCCTGATGGACGGCAACAACGCCATCGTGCAGAGCACCTTCACCCGGTTCAAACATGGGGCGCTGATCAGCTTGTACAGCGGCTCGACCACCGTGGTCTCCAGTTCGTTCACTGGCTGTGACTCCTATGGCTACTACGGAGGCGGCTACTACGATTTCGCGAGCCGGGGCGCGCTCCACCGTCTCACCGACTGCGAGCTCTCCGGGAACCCGGGTGGGGGCTTGTTCATCTG
>CAIPGK010000216.1 GCA_903864575.1 uncultured Chloroflexota bacterium | reverse complement strand
TCACGTCGTCGAGCGCCGACGGGCAAATCGTCCAGTTCTACCAGAACGTCGCCCTCCACTGGTCGCCCGACGCGCCGCCTGACGCGCAGATCGCGCCATTGCCGCTGGGAGAGCGCGCCCTCGACCTCCTGTTCCGGCGCAATCCGGGTCTGGAGCGGTTGTCCATCGTGGGCCGCACCGCCTGCCCAGCCGAAGCCGGCGTTGATTGCCGGGGCTTCGTCGCCACCGGCCAGACCCTGCGTGGCGACTTCCTGACCTACTGGAGCGAGTCAAACGGCGAATTCTGGCTTGGCGCGCCGATCACGGAAGCGTTCCGCGCGCCCGACCGATCCGCCGTCCAGTACTTCGAGTTCGGCGCGCTGCGAAAGAGCCTGCGCGGCATCGTCGCGCCGCTTCCCATTGGGTCGATGATGGCGCGGGAGCTCGATCTGGACACCGCCCCGATCGCCCAACCGGACGGCGTTCCCGAGTTCGAAGAATCGTTGTTCCTGATCCCCGAACCCGCGGCGTTGCCCGCTCCCGCGCTCGTCCCTGGCGCCCCCGCCGCAATTCCCGCGGACTGGGTCCAACCCGCGGTGCAGGTCGGCTGGATCACCGGCACGCGCGGCCCGGGGCCACAGGTGGGATCCGGGAAGGAAATCGTGGTCTCGATCTCGCAGCAGTCGATGTGGGCCTACGAAAACGGCAGCCTCATCGCATCGACCTTCGTCAGCACCGGGACGGCTGAAATCCCGGAAACGGTCACGCCAATCGGCCGCCACGTCGTCCTGTCCAAGTACGACAAGCAGACCATGCAGGGCGTCATTGGCGGCGAGGAATACAGGGTTCCCGATGTTCCCAACGTGATGTATTTCGACAATCTCGGCAACGCGTTCCACGGTGCCTACTGGCACAACGACTTCGGCATGCCCCGCAGCCACGGCTGCGTCAACCTCCCGCTCGACATGGCCGCGTGGCTTTACCAGTGGACGCCCATCGCCACGCCCGTCACGGTTGTTCCGTAGCTGATGCTACGGTCCAGTCAATTCCACGAGTCGTGGTTCCCCACCAGGAAATCGCTCCAGCATCGGGCCGAACAAGCCGCAATCGACTTCGCCCATAGTCATTGCTGGTATGTCCTGTGCGTGACGTCCGTCGGCGCCTTGTGACTGCGGCACATGCCTCGGGCATCGCTCGCCTCCCCGGAAACCTCACGTTATCGCCCTGAGCGACGGTTCGAGGAGCCGATATTGCGAGTCTGTGGCCCCCTCCACCCTCCCGGACCCGGGCGAATCGTCCTGTTCGGACTGCCCCACATGTGATAACTGGGCATCTCGGCGACCTGACCGATTTCCAGTCGAACACCTGAGCAACCGCCTGTACACCGTTACCACGAAATCGTATCATCGGGTGACGTCAGTTCTGTTGGGAATTGGCATATTCGTGGCGGGAGATGGCCGATGAACCGCAGCAGTCAAGGACGCATCGTCTGGGCACTTGTCCTTCTCGCGATTCTCGCTGGCCCGGTTGTCCACCTCGGTCACCGCGCTGCCGCCCAGGAGTCCACTCCCGTTCCCGGAGCGCAAACCTGGAACGTGCTCGTGAACAACGTCAGCCCGAAGGGCGAGCACTGGAGCTTCAACTCGTTCTATCCGGACCACCTGGAGGTGCACCCCGGCGACACCATCGTGTTTTCGCTGGCAGATAACCCTCAGGCGATGCACACCGTCCACATGCTGGCGCTCGGCATGACACCGATGGAGTTCTACCAGGGCTTTTCTGGCGGCTTCGTGCAGCCCAATCTGGCGCAGCCCGGCGAGTGGCAACGCACGTTCTTCGGGTATCAGGGGAATCCCCCATGCGGTCGCGCCGATCAGCCCTCCTGCGTCTTCATCGACATCACCGACGACATCAGCTTCGGCATTGCATCCCCGGTGCTTGTCAATCCGCTGGACGGGGAGGGCGTGGGGAACACCTCGTACAGCATCACGCTCGACGCCGCGGTCCGGCCCGGTCCCTACTATCTCTTGAGCGACGTCGACGGCCCGTCGATGATCGGCCGGATCGACGTGCTGCCGTTTGACCAACCGGTTCAGACCGCCGCAGACCTCGAAGCCGCCGCCGCGCGCCAGTACGAAGCCGACCTTGTCTGGCTTGCAGGCCACGAACGGATCGACTACCCGGCGGAAACATCGAATCCGGACGGGAATAAGACCTGGCAGGTCGCCGCAGGCAGCGGCGGTCGGTCCGTGGCCTCGGATGTCGGCGGCACGGGCAAGAACAACGGTGGGCAGCAGTCAGCAGCAGCCAAGATGTGGCTTTCGATCAACGAGTTTTCTCCGTCGCAGATGGTCATCATCGCCGGCGACACCGTGACCTGGACCAACTCCAGTTCCGGGCCCGTGCCGCACACCGTCACCGGGTTCGGCAGCGAGTCAGCCGCCCTCCCGATGGACATGAGCCCGTTCCAACCGGGGTGCATGACCAGCAGCGGCGAACTCCAACTGCCGGAGCCCGGAGGCTTCCAGTTCGACATCTGGAACAGCTGCCCGGGCATGGAAGTGGACAACCTCACAACAGCCAGCATGCCCTCGGAGCCATCTGGCTCCCCGTACACCGACGGTGAGCGCACCTCCGGCATCCTGCTCAACCAGGCGTACCTCGACTCGCCTATCGGCGCGGGGCTCCCCTTCTCCAGCAGTTACAGCGTCACCTTTACGAACCCTGGAACCTACACCTATGAATGCGCCATCCATCCCGGAATGACCGGCGCCGTGGTGGTCATCCCGAAGCCCCACCCGCGCTGACCGGCAGGGTCACTGGAGCCCTGCAAGGTCCCGGGTCAATCCACATGACGTCAAAAGGAGACTCCTCCATGGACCATTCGCAAGACTCCCCCGGCGCGGAGCGCCCGGACCGCACCGCGAGCGGGCGCCAACCGCGATTCCCGATCGGTCGCCGCGGCTTCGCGAAGCTTGCCGCCGGAACCGGCGTCGCCGCGATCGGAGCGGCAGGCCGGGGGCTATTCCTGCCGTGGTTCGACTTCGGACGAGCCGCCTCAGCGCAGGAACTGGTCGAACCGGAGGTCCGGACCAGCGTCGACGGGCTCCTTGACACCACCCTGACCTGTAGCGTGAAAGACGTGCAGGTTGCCGGGCGAACATCGCTCATGTCGGTTTACGAAGGCTCGTCTCCCGGCCCCACGCTTCGCGTGCGACCCGGCGACCGGCTGCGAATCAACCTCATCAACAGGCTTGGCAGCCACCCCGATGGCCTCTCGCCGGATAGTCCCTTCATCTGCTCACCGGTTTCCCCCACCGGCCACGCGCTTGGTGAACACGGCTCGACCTGCGACACCAACCTGCATCTGCATGGGATGCACGTATCGCCGGAGGGCAACAGCGACAATATCTTCATGTCCATCGCGGATGGAGACAGCTTCCAGTACGAGTACGACATTCCCGCCAACCACCCCGGTGGCCTGTACTGGTATCACCCGCACCGACATGGAACGGTTTCCAATCAGGTCTTCACTGGTCTGGCAGGACCGCTCATCATCGAGGGTGACGTGGATGCGGTCCCCGGCATTGCCGGCGTTCCGGAACGATTGCTCGTCCTGCAGGCAACCCAGCTCACCCCGGATGGAAAAAGCGCGCAGGGCAACGCAACCGGTCTCGGCAGCACGGAAAATGGCGCGACCCAGCTCAAGAAGTATCTCCGCCTCGTTAACGGGCAACTCAACCCGACCATGACGCTGCGCCCGGGCGAAACGCAGCGGTGGCGAATCCTCAACGCCGCCGCCAACGTCACCTACTGCGTGCAACTGGACGGCCACAAGCTTCACCAGATTGGCAAAGACGGCAACGCGCTCAACGAAACCTGGGCACGGGACTCCATCGTACTCATGCCAGGTGAACGGGCCGAGGTCCTGGTCCAGGCCGGTGCCGCCGGCACCTACTCCTTCCGCACCATCCCTTTCCTGATCGGGATCAACACCGAGAAGGACGAAGTTCTGGCGACGGTGGTCGTGGACGGCACGCCCATGACGCCTGAACCGCTGCCGACGACCATTCTGCCGCTGGAGGACCTGTCGACCGTCGCCATCGACCAGCGCCGTATGATCACGTTCCAGTTCTCGCCGCCGATCGGCCCCAGTGGAAGCATTTTCTGGATCGATCACAAGGCCTTCGCCGGCGGCGACACGGACGATCAGGTGGTGAAACTCAACACAACCGAGGAGTGGGTGATCCGGAACGCGACCATGAGCTGGCATCCGTTTCACATCCACACCAACGACTACCAGGTCGTGGCGGTCAACGGCGTGCCTCGTCCGGTGCGCTCCAGCGAGGACACGACCGGCGTTCCCCCGTTCGGCGAGATCACGATCCGGACGCGGTTCCTCGACTTCCCGGGTCGCTGGGTCTACCACTGCCACATCCTGCTGCACGAGGATCAGGGCATGATGGGCACCGTCAGGGCGATCGAGTGAACCGGCAGTGATGGTCAAACCCGGAGCAACCTTCGACGCACAGGCCGGACAGTACGATGCCCGCTCTGGGCTGCCTTCGGGCGTCTGCGCCGCCGTAGCTCAGGCGATCGCCTCGGAAGCCGGGTTGCGGGCGGCCGATCTCATGGTCGAACTCGGAGCCGGAACCGGCGAAATCGGCCTTGACTTCGCGCGCCTGCCGATCCGGTACCTCGGTCTCGATGCCTCGCGGGCCATGCTCGACGTCTTTCACGGCAAGGCTACGGGCATCAAGCCGATGCTCGTCGCCGCCGACTGCGACCGCTCCTGGCCTCTGGCCGATCGCCGCGCTGACGCGATTTTCGCGTCCCGGGTGATCCACCTTCTGCGCCCGGATCATGTGGTCCGGGAGACGTGTCGGGTTTGCCGGCCGGGCGGCTCGCTCATCCTCGGCCGGGTGGTTCGTGACTCCGACGGCGTCGCCGAGCGGCTCCGGCGGCGGCGGCTCGAGCTGTTGCGGGACCGGGGCATCTCGACGCGACAGGGCGAGGACGGCACCCGCCGGGTCATCGACGCCCTCGTGGCGGAGGGTGGGATCGCGCGCGGGCGCCGGGTCATTGCCGAATGGCCGGCGCTCACCACGGCAGCAGCCATCATCGCCGGTTGGGATTCGATGCCCCGCATGGGATCGGTCCCAGCCGATCCGGCCCTCCAGACGGAAATCCAGTCGGAACTCAGGCGCTGGGCAGCGGCTGAATTCGACGGTCTTGACCAGCCGCAAGCAACGGTTTCCCGCTACGCCATCGATGTTGTCGGACTGCCGCAGCATCTCGCCCGCTAGGACAGGGACGAAACCTCCATGCAAGATCAACTCCTGACCCAACTTGGAAGCCTGCTCGTCAACGGGTCTCTCACGGACGACGCCGTGCTGGCGGCGACCGATGAACACCCGGTTTTGCCAATTCTTCCCAACGCAAACGTGGTGAAGATCGGCGGTCAGAGCCTGATTGACCGCGGCCGCGCGGCCGTGTTCCCGTTGCTCGACGAACTCGTTGCCAACCTTCCGGACCACCAGATGATTATCGGCACCGGCGCGGGAACCCGCGCCCGGCACGCCTACAGCGTCGGTCTCGATCTCGGCATGCCAACCGGCGTCCTCAGCATTCTCGGCACCTTCGTCAGCATGCAGAACGCGCGCATGCTGCACTATCTCCTCGCCAAGCACGGCATCCCCTTTATCGAGCCCGTTCAATTCGCCCAGTTGCCGTTCTACCTCGAGGAGCGCCGCGGAGTTGTTTTCTTCGGCATGCCTCCGTATATCTATTGGCAGCCCAATCCCGCGGTCGGCCGGATTCCGCCCAACCGCACCGACACCGGGGTCTATCTCGTCAGCGAGGTCTTCGGCGCTCGCTCGATGATCTATGTGAAGGATGAGGACGGGCTCTACACGGCGGACCCGAAGAAGGATGCGAACGCAACGTTCATCCCCCGGATCACCGTCGATGAGCTCGAAGCCCTGAATCTCGAGGACGTGGTGGTCGAACACAACGTCCTCGAGTTCATGAAGAATGCGAGGCACAGCCGATCGATCCAGATCATCAACGGCCTGAAACCGGGCAACCTGACCCGCGCCCTCAACGGAGAGCACGTCGGCACGATCATCACCGCGTAACGCGCACACGTTGAGGGAATGCCCATGAATGCCAACTCGAACCCTGAGCCGTCAACAGATCAGCGCCACCATGTCCGCTCGCTGCTGATGCGCGAAAGCCTCCTCGACAAGCAAGTCATGTCCTCGACCGAAACCCCGGTCGTTCGCATGCTCCCCGACTGCCACGTCGTGAAGGTCGGCGGGCGCTCGATTCTCGATGGCGGTCGCGAGACCACCTATCCGCTGGTCGAGGCGCTCGGCGCGGCGCTCGCCACCCACAAACTGATCATCGGAACCGGAGGCGGCGTCCGAAGCCGCCACGTGTTCTCGATCGGCATCGACCTCGGCCTGCCGGTCGGCGTGCTCGCCCAGCTCGCCATTGCCGACGCGCTCGGCAATGCCCACATGCTCGGGACATTGCTCGCCCCCTACGGCGTCGTCGCGATCCCGCCGGAAATCTTCGGCCACCTCCTCCCGCTCTTCGTGCAGGCCGCTCCGGGCGTGATCTTCAATGGCGATCCTCCCTTCTCGCTCTGGGAACATCCGGCAGGCATGGGCCGTATTCCCACCCACCGATCCGACGCGGGCGCGTACCTGCTGGCAGAGTGTTTCGGCTGCGCCACCGTGACGCTGGTCAAGGACGTCGACGGGCTTTATGACCGCGATCCGAAGCAATTCCCGGACGCGCAGTTCATCGACGAAATCACGGTCGATGACCTTCGGGAGCGAAACCTGCCGACCCTGCCATTCGACCGCGCACTGCTCGACCTGATTTCCCATGCCAGGCTGGTCACCCGGGTCCAGATCATCAACGGGTTGGCGCCGGACCGCCTCGAGCGCGCGCTGCGCGGCGAACATGTGGGAACGATCATCCGCAAGGATGCCGCTTCCTGACGCTCCCGGTCAGGAGGCGCGAGGCTCCACAATGTGCCTCACGGTCGCAAGGTGAATTTCGCTGGATCGTCCTGACTCCGCCCGGAGTCGGGACGAGACATTCCGGAATCAAGGCATTCGCCCGTTCATCCCTCCGCAGGATGTGTCTCACCGGGAACAGGGCCGGTGGCGCGCCCTTCGCGCACCATTTATCGTGGGTTGCGCAAAGGTCTGGCCCCGATTCGAGCGAAGGACCGAAGCTCATGACCGAACCGGTCCTTCCGGAACAACCGGCGGACTCACCACAGACCCGTCTGCGCGAGGTTTCCGGGCTTGCCCTGCTGCTCGGCATGACGGCGTTTGGCGGTCCCGCCGCCCATATTGCGATGCTGCGGGACAACGTGGTCAACCGGCGCGGCTGGCTAACCGACCGGCAGTTCCTCGATCTGTTGGGCGCGACCAATCTCATTCCCGGCCCGAACTCGACCGAGATGGTCATGCACATCGGGATGGAACGCGCCGGCCGGCGTGGCCTGATCGCAGCCGGGACCCTGTTCATTCTTCCCGCGGCAACGATCTCCCTCGCCTTCGCCTGGGCATACTCTCGCTACGGCACGACGCCCGCAGCCGGATGGCTGCTCTACGGCATCAAACCTGTTGTCATCGCAGTGATTCTGCAGGCGATCTGGGGACTTGGAAAGAGCGCGTTCGGATCTCCATCGTCGATCGCGCTCGGGATCGTCGCAGCCGCGCTCGCCATCCGGGGATTCAACGAACTCGCCATCCTGCTTGGGGCAGGCGTGGTGATGGCCGCCGGAAGGTGGTTTGCCAGCCGCCGTGAAACCGCCGGAGCGCTTTCGCCGCTGCTGCCCCTGGCCGGGTTGCTCGTCGCCATGGCGGCGCCCCAGCCCTACAACCCGTTCACCCTGTTCTGGCGATTTCTCAAGATTGGCGGCACGCTCTACGGCTCCGGCTATGTCCTGATCGCATTTCTGCAGCAGGATTTCGTCGAGCAACTGGGCTGGATCACGCCGCAGCAACTGATCGATGCCGTGGCGGTCGGGCAGTTCACGCCGGGCCCGGTCTTTTCGACCGCAACGTTCGTTGGCTACCTCGTCGGCGGGCTCTCCGGCGCCGTCATCGCAACGGTCGCCATCTTCCTTCCGGCGTTCGTCTTCATCGCCCTCGTGCACCATCACGTCGCGAAAATCCGGGAATTTCCCCTCACTGCTGGCTTTCTTGACGGCGTGAACGCCGCAGCCATCGCCCTTATGGCGGTCGTGATGTACGAACTCAGCCGCGATGCGATCGTCGACGCGCCAACGATCCTGCTGGCCATCGGCGCTGCCGTGCTGCTCATCAGATACCGGATCAACTCGGCGCTACTCATCGCAATCGGGGCGTTGGCGGGACTCCTGCTCAGGCGAAGCATCGGCAGTTAAGCCGGGCCAACGCATGACTGATGCCCGCCTATTGACTCTCCATCACCCTTCGGATAGCGTTCATACCACTTCGGACATGGCTCCGAGGGTTCTCGTTCACTGTCACAGGAGGGAGCCGATGAGATTCAGGGCGCGTTTCGCCAGAGCTGCGTCATTGTTGGCGGTGCTGGCAATGTTCGTACCGATGGTCGTTGGAACAGCAAGGGCGCAGGACGACGGCACCATCCGCATGAACGCGGAGACGTGGCCGGATGTTTTCGATCCCCAGAAGTCCTCGTACACCAACGAGATTTCGATTCTCACTCTCGCCTACGAGGGCCTGACGAAGCTGGACCCGGAGGGAGCGACCGTTCCCGGAGCTGCTGACAGCTGGGAGTACAACGAGGACGCGACTCAGCTTACCTTCAAGCTGCGACCCGACCTCAAGTTCAGCGACGGCTCGCCGCTGACGGCCGAGAACTTCCGGTATGCGGTTGAGCGCACCTGCAGCCCGCGGGTGGCAGGCGAGTACCAGTCGATCCTCTTCGAGATTACCGGCTGCGCGGAACTCGCCGGTCTCGGCGGCGACGACCCGGACAACCCGGTCGAGTTCACCGACGACGATTACGCCAAGGCCGTCGAGGCGATGGGCGCCAAGGTCATCGACGATCAAACTCTGCAACTGACGATGACCCAGCCCGCGCCGTACATGCACACCATCGCCATGACCTGGGTTTTCTACCCGGTCAAAAAGGAAATCGCCGAGGCCGATCCCGACAACTGGTGGCAGAAGGCCGAGGGGCACGTCGGCAATGGCCCCTTCAAGATCACTGCGATCGAAGACGAGCAGATGATCCGGTTCGAAGGCAACGAGAACTACTACGGCGGTCTGCCTGCGGCCAAGGCCATCGAATACCGCTACGTCGAGGAGTCGGCGGTGGCGCTCGAAGCCTTCCGTGCCGGTGATCTCGACATCATCGCGCTGGATCCGTCGCAGATTCTCGAAGTCAAGGATGACGCCGAACTCTCCAGCATGCTCGTCAGTTACGCACTGGCGGGCACGATCGGCCTCCAGTTCAACCTCACGATGGAGCCGTTCACCGACCAGAAGGTTCGCGAGGCGTTTTCCTACGCATTCGATCGCGAGACCTACTGCACCGAGATCCGCAATGGAGACTGCTCTCCGACGTTGACCTGGATCCCCGAAGGCGTCCCGGGTCACATCTCGATCGAGCAATTCGGCTTCGATCCCGAGGCGGCCGTCGCCACACTCGCCGAGTCTTCCTACGGCGGGCCCGAAGGCCTGCCCGAAATCAAGCTCTACTACAACTCCGACGATCCGGCGAACACCGAGCGCATGGAATGGGTTGCCGGGCAGTTCCGCGACATTCTCGGCGTCGAGATCACCCTCGAGCCGACTGAAGGAACGGCGCTCACCGGTCTCAAGAAGGATCCGACGACCTACCCGCAGATGTCCACTGGTGGCTGGTACCAGGACTACCCGGATCCGCAGAACTGGCTGAGCGTGTACTGGACCTGCGACGCCACTTTTGCGCAGCGGTTGACCTACTGCAATGAGGAGCTCGACAACCTCGTCAAGCAGGGCGACACCACCGTTGACCCGGTGGCCCGTATCGCCTTCTACGAGCAGGCGGGACAGGTTCTGGTCGATTCGATCCCCGGCCCGTTCCTGTACAATCCGACCAACAACTTCCTCGTCAACCCGAAGGTCACCGGTTGGACTGCGACGTCCGCGGACTCCGAGTGGCCCGGTGAGTTCTCGTCACCGACGATGATCACCAAGGGCAGCTGACGAACCTGGACGAGCCCGGGAGCGCAGGCTCCCGGGCTCGTTGCTCATTCCGTGACGCCGTGCAGGCGTTCTCCGGACACTCGAGGCACACCCGGATGGTTGAATTTCTGATACGGCGCATCCTCTGGATGATCCCGGTGATCATCGCCGTTGCCGCAGTCACATTCTTCCTGATGTACCGCGCGCCCGGCGGTCCGTGGGACCGGGAGAAGCCTCTGCCAACGCCGGTGCGGGCAACGCTCGACGCGAAATTCGGCCTCGACAAACCCCTGTGGATCAATCCGGATGAGTTCGGCGAGCGGTGGGATGCGGGTGACCGCAACCCGTTTTATCTTGGTCAGGGATTTTTCGATTCCCGCTTCTTCTCCTACATGAGCAACGTCTTCCGCGGCGATCTCGGGCCCTCGTACGCGTCGAAAGGCGCGGAAAGCGTTCAGGAAGTCATCGCGAAAAAGTTTCCCGTTTCGCTCAAGATCGGCGCTGTCGCGCTCGTTTTCTCGGTGCTCGTCGGTATTCCGCTGGGCGTGCTCGGAGCCCTCCACCAGAACTCCTGGATCGACTACGTCACGCGGGTGATCTCGACCTTCGGCGTCGCGGTGCCGAGCTTTATCAGCGGCCTGTTGATCCTGCTCTTCCTCACCCGGCGAATGGGCTACTCGCCGATGCGCGATCCTAGCGAGTGGAAGGGGTTTGGCGTCGCCTTCCTGCTTCCCGGCATCATTCTCGGGCTTGGCACCATGTCCTACATGGCGCGGCTCACCCGCTCCAGCATGATCGAAATCAAGCGGCAGGACTTCGTCCGCACGGCTCGCGCCAAGGGTCTCACCAATTCGATGGTCGTCAACCGACACGTCATCCGGAACGCACTGATCCCGGTCGTCACGGTGCTCGGACCGGCCGCAGCCGATCTCGTGACCGGATCCATCATCATCGAGAACATCTACGGCGCTCCCGGTCTCGGCGAGGAGTTCGTCAGCTCTATCGCCAAGCGGGACTACTCCGTGATCATGGGAACGGCGATCTTCTACGCCCTCCTCGTCGCTGCTGCCAACGTGCTCGTCGACATCACCTACGGCCTCGTCGACCCGCGCATCCGGCTGGACAATTGAGCGATGCCGACGACATTGGACGCAATCACCGAGACCAACTCGCTGCGGACCGTGGAATTGCAGCCCGGGCGCACGAGAGAGGCTCGTTCGCTCTGGAGCGACGCGTGGCGCCAGTTTCGACGCAACAAACTCGCCGTCATTGGCGGCATCTATCTGATCTTCCTCCTGTTCGTCGCGCTCCTCGCACCGGCCATTGCGCCGCAGAATCCGATCAAGGGAGACGTCAAGGTCGCGGGCAAGTACCGTCAGGCCGCCTGGGTAGAAACCGACAATCCGAAAACGACCGGCTCCTGGGACTACCCGCTCGGCACCGATGGCAATGGCCGCGATGTCTTCAGCAGGCTCGTCTACGGCACTCGCATCTCGCTGGTGGTCGGCTTTATCCCCATGATCGTCATCATGATCATCGGCGTGCCCATTGGGCTCATCTCGGGCTTTTCCGGCGGCAAGGTCGACAACCTGCTCATGCGGCTGACTGACGTCGTGTACGCGTTTCCGTCATTGCTGTTCTTCATCATCATGCAGATCTCCCTCGGCGAAACACCCTTCGGCAAGGTGCTCAATGGACTGGTGCTGCTGTTCGTCACCCTATCCATCATCAACTGGACGGGCGTGGCCCGGCTCGTTCGCGGCGAGACGCTTTCCCTGCGTGAGAAGGAGTTCGTCGAAGCCGCGCGGGCGAGCGGCTCGAGCAACGCTCGGCTGATCTTCCGTCACATCCTTCCCAATTCGCTCGGGCCATTGATCATCGCATCCGCGTTCATCGTGCCGGGCGCGATCATTTCAGAGGCAGTGCTCAGCTACCTCGGCATCGGGCTGCGACCGAGCGTCAACCTCGACGCTCCGTTTCCCACGTCCTGGGGCCAGATGATTCAAGCCGGTGGCGCACAGTACCGGAACCAACCGTGGCTCCTGATCGCCCCGAGCGTCGCGGTCGCCCTGATTACCCTCGCATTCAACTTCGTTGGCGACGGTCTGCGCGATGCCCTCGACCCCCGCGAACAGGTCTAGCGTCCATATCGATCCCGCTCTGCCGCGCTGCGACTGGGCCGGGACCGACCCGCTCATGGTCGACTACCACGACCGCGAATGGGGCGTTCCCTGCCATGATGACCGGGATCTGTTCGAGCGCCTGTTGCTGGAAGGCTTTCAGGCCGGTCTGTCATGGCGGACCATCCTCAACAAGCGCCAAAACTTTCGCGCCGCGCTCGACGGGTTCGATCCGGAACGCATCGCGGCCTACAGGGAGGCCGATCTCGCTCGCCTGCTGAACGACCCCGGCATCGTGCGCAACCGGCTCAAGCTGGCAGGAGCCGTGACCAACGCCCGCGCGTGGCTGGAGCTCACGGATCGTGACGGCTCTCCTGCCAGGTTTATCTGGTCCTTCTCGCCGGACGAGCCGATCCGCCGCCCGCGCGCGCTCGCCTATGGCGACATTCCCGCCTGCACGCCGGAATCCGACCGCATGAGCAAAGCGCTCCGGCAGCGAGGCTTCACCTTCGTTGGCAGCACCATCTGCTACGCATTCATGCAGAGCATCGGCATGGTGGACGATCACGCCGCCGGCTGTCATCGCGCTCTCGATGCCGATCGATCCCTGCCGTGAAACCCTTGCAGCCTCACGCGTTTCGGCCCAGGACGCTCCGAACGCTCGGCGCTGTCGGCCTGCTCGGACTGGCCGCGCAAACCGCAGTGCTTGTGATCGCACCATTTGTTCGGCCCGATGTGGACCTCATGCGAGACGGCCTGAGCCACTATGCCATCGGCCCCGGTTCCGGCCTCCAGGAGGCGGGGTTCGTCATGCTCGGCATCGCCTGCGCAGCCATCGGAATCGGGCTCTCCACGCTGTCTCCATCGACGCGACTGGCGGGCTGGCTGCTGGCGCTCGCATCGTTCGGCTTCGTCGGCCTGGCCATCTTTCCGATGGGGCAGGGTGGCCCGATGACGCCGATCGGCGATCTGCACCTCACTGCCGGAACCATGGGCGCGATCTTGCAATTCGCCGCGGCGCTTGCCCTGCTCGGCTCTCCGGTTGGGTGCGCAAGGCTCGGCATCTCCCGCCGCACGGGTTGGCTGCTCGCGGGGATCGCAGCCGGCGCCGCGGCGGGCCTCCAGATCGCCATCTGGAACCAGTCGCTCGGCCTCCCGGAAGGGCTGCTGGCGCGACTCGCCATAGCGCCGCTGCTCGTCTGGTGGGCAATGGTCGCCATTGCGCTGATGCGGCAGGGCTCCGGATACCGTGTCT
>CAIPGK010000215.1 GCA_903864575.1 uncultured Chloroflexota bacterium | reverse complement strand
CCCGTGGTGGGATGCGGCACGTTTCCGGTGCGGGCGTTCGCGGCCACCGACTGAGCAGAGACACTAACGCCCGTCGCGGGCGCGACGGGCGGGGTGCCAAGGCCCGGACTCGAACCGGGGACCGCACGATTTTCAGTCGTGAGCTCTACCAACTGAGCTACCTTGGCAGGTGGATTCCAGTGAGACCGGTGGGCGATAGAGGGTTCGAACCTCTGACATCCACGGTGTAAACGTGGCGCTCTCCCAGCGGAGCTAATCGCCCGAAGCGATGGAGTCGACACGGTGCCCAGGAAAGGATTTGAACCTTCACGCCCTTGCGGGCACTAGCCCCTCAAGCTAGCGCGTCTGCCGATTCCGCCACCTGGGCAAGGTTTCCTCACCGGCCCGGCGAGTATATCCAGCCGGGCCGGTGACCGTCAACCGCCGACGATCGGGAGCGTGAGCAGGGCGTGGGGAACGATCAGCGCGGCAGCGGGCGTGCCGACTTTCGCGACCGCGATCTCGAGCGCCTCCTCGATCGATACGGCCGGGATGCAGCCCACCGCGCGGGCTACTTCCGGGTCCTCGATGCCGGCGACGATGACGTCGATGTCCTGCAGCACGCGTGCCATGATGTAGGCGCGCTGCTCACCCGGCTTGATGCCATCCCGCCGCGCCCGCTCGATGACGCCCTGGACTCCGCCCGGCAGGGCCATCGCCGCGAGGAAGCGCTGTTCGCCGGCGCCTTCCCCGGCTCCTTCCGGGCACGGGGCGGGAATGATGATCACGCCGCCCTTCCGGACGACCGGTGTCGGCGCGAACTGCAAGTAGCTCGCGGCCCGGCTTGCCTGGTAGAGATTCACATCCTTTGGGTACCCGACCCCGGCGATGGCGATGTCGACCTGCCCCGGGATCGGGACGGTGAAGAGCGGTCGCGCCAGCTCAGCGAGATGATCCTGAACGGCGAACGGCGACCCGTAGGCGATCGCGACCACGCGGCCGTGGTCGTCCAGCACGGCGTTGCCGGCGAATTGGAGTCCGGCCCGCCGGGAGACCTCGCGAACCGCATCCTGGAAGGGGTTGCCGGCAAGCTGGGCGAGACGAGTTCCGTCCTGATCGAGCATCGCCGGGCCGTGGGTGTAGCCGATGGTCGACTCGTCGGCGCAACCGACTGCGACCGTCTTGCCGCCACCGCTGAACCCGGCGTACTGGTGCGGCTCGACGAGTCCAGTGGAAAGGAGCAGATCAGCTTCGACGGCGTGGCGATTGACCTTGAACGGGATGCCGCCGGGGCCGTCCATCACCGCAACCAGTTGAGCCTCGTCCGTGCCGTCATGGTCGATTACCCGGTAACGATCGACGATCGCGTCGCCGAGTTTTTCGCGCTTCTCGGCATCGGTGGAGGCGCGATGCGCCCCGACGGCGATAAGGATCATGACGGCGCTGTCAGGGACGCCCGCGGCCGCGATCTCGGCGAGCATCGGCGGGACGAGGAGATGATCCGGGCAAGCGCGGGTGGCGTCGGTCACGGCGATGCAAACGCTGCGGGCGCCTCGTGCGAGGTCTCGCAGCGCCGGCGCTCCAAGCGGGCGACCGACAGCCTCGAACGCTGCCGCAGCCGGGTCTGTGATCGGCGGGGCGGGGCGGGTTGAGACTTCGGTTCCGGTCACGCCCTCCGGCAGGGAAAATCCGACCTCGACGCGGCCGTAGGGAACCTGCCAGCGCCGGGAATCCGCCATCGCCACGACTCATCTCCTCGGGTGGGATCGAAGGCCGGCGAACGGTTCCGGCGGCCGGTGCGCATCAGGGGTCATGCTATCATCCTGCCCGTGAGGAAACGGGCATCCTTGGGGGGCAGATGACCCTCGGGAGCCGAGTTGCCGGATCCCGCAAACAGGGTGGGCCGCCGGCGCAGGGACGAGGGCAAGGGATCATGGCGCGAGGAAATCGACCGAAGGTCACCATCATCGGCGCGGGCATGGTTGGCGGCGCGGTGGCTCAATGGCTGGCCCTGCAGGATTACGCTGACATCGTGCTGGTCGACATCGTCGAAGGCATGCCGCAAGGCAAGGCGCTCGACCTGATGGAGGCTGGACCCGTCCTCGGCTTCGACACACGTGTCACCGGGACCAATTCATACGAGGAAACAGCTGGATCCGATCTGGTCGTCATCACCTCGGGCATCGCCCGCAAGCCGGGCATGAGCCGCGACGACCTGCTCAAAACCAACATGGGCATCGTCCGGTCGGTGACCAAGCAGGTGGCCGCCGGGTCGCCGAACGCCGTGATTCTTGTCGTTTCCAACCCGCTTGACGCCATGTGCCATGTCGCGTTTGCGCAGGCCGGATTCCCGCGAGAGCGGGTGATCGGCATGGCCGGGGTGCTCGACTCGGCGCGATTCAGCACCTTCATCGCCGAAGCGCTCGATGTTTCGGTCGAGGATGTCTCGGCGTTTGTTCTTGGTGGGCACGGCGACACCATGGTGCCGCTCTCCCGCTTTTCCACCGTCTCCGGCATCCCGCTGCCGGAGTTGCTGCCCGCCGAGCAAATCAGGGCGATCGAGACCCGCACCGCCAATGGCGGCGCGGAAATCGTCGGCCTGCTCAAGACCGGCAGCGCCTACACCGCGCCGGGAGCCTCGGTCGTCGCGATGGTCGATTCGATTCTGCTCGACAAGCGTCGGATCCTACCGAGCAGCGTGCTGCTCAAGGGAGAATATGGCATCGACGGTCTCTACGTCGGTGTTCCGGTGGTTCTCGGCGCTGGCGGAATGAAGAAGATCGTCGAGCTGGATCTTATGGCGGCCGAGCAGGCAGCGCTGAACAAGTCGGCCGGTGCGGTAAAGGAACTTGTCGAGGCGATGGACCGGATCGACGCCGAGGCCGCTGCCGCCCAGTAGGACGAGTCACGGGAAAGATCGCGCCATATGCCGGAGCCGCAAACCCCGCTGTCCGAGCGCCCGTGGGAGGATGTCGAGCGGATGCTCGGCGTCGATCAGGCGGTGGAGCGGGTGCTCGCGCTTGTCGCGCCTTCCGCGCCGACGAGGATGCCGCTTCGGCAGACGAGGGGGCTCGTCCTCGCGGAGCCGATCATCGCCCCGGAGAGCGTTCCACCATTTCGCAATTCCGCGATGGATGGCTATGCCGTCATCGCTGCTGACACCGGCACTGCGCGAGCCGACGCGCCGGTGATGCTCGACGT